>CAZVHN010000454.1:0-7162 GCA_964626895.1 uncultured Chloracidobacterium sp.
GTAACCCTTCTGTGGATGCTGCTTCATTATCTCGTACTCTTCATCTGTCAGTGCAGAGGGCTTTTTCAATATGCTGTCGTCGATTCCAATCTTGCCCACATCGTGGAGCAAAGCGCTGACCCGTATCTTCTCGCATTCATCTTCAGGTAGATCTAACCGCTGGGCGATTGCTACCGACACTCTCGATACTCTCTCCGAGTGACCACGTGTATAGGGATCTTTGCCGTCGATTGCCGCGGCCAGTGCCTTCACCGTTCCGAGGAAGAGCTGTCTATTCTCTTCAACGGAGCACTGCAGATCCTGGATGAACCGTTCAAGCTGGTCCGTCATGAGATTGAAAGAACTGCCAAGATCTCCCAGCTCTGTCTTGCTGCGAATCTCGATGCGCTGAGAAAAGTCACCCGAAGCAATACGATGCGCGCCGGCGGCCAGCTCCTGAACCGGGTTAGTTAGTTTCTTGGCAAAGAAGAACCCAAGGAAAATTGTCAGTAACCCGGCAACCAAACTTATCCAAAGTGTTTGCCAACGCATGCCTGTCACGGACTTCAATGCCGCCGCTTCGTCCTGAATGGCGATTACTCCAAGACGGTTGTTCTTGTCCAGTTCCGCAGTCGCATAGGATCCGAGCATCTCTAGTTTCCGACCGTCCCGCAACACACTGAATGGAGCCAGGGCTGATTGCACCTGACCACCCGACTCCTGCCAATCCTGAACCACTTTGAGATCGGTCATCGGCTTTGACGAGAAGGCGACACTGGGCTCGGGATGGGCCACCGCCCGTCCGTTTTGATCAACCACAAAGACGACCGGCAAACCTGCATCGAGCAATTCGCGCTCACTCTTGGAAGTTAGTTGCTGAACAGCCTCAAAGACTTCCTGGAATGAAACGATCGCAACCACCGCGGCAACCACATCAAGATCGTTCTCGGCCATTACCGGTGCCGCGACAGTTAGCGCCATTTCCTGACCCGAACGAATGATCTGTGGCCGGCTCACCACCAGGCCCTTACCACTCATTCTTGAAAGCACTTCGCTTACCCGCTCGTCAACTTCCTCCCGCTTGATCACGTCTGGCTGAAATGCCCTGCGAAGTTCTCCATCCACCGGCCAGATAGCGAGGGCGATTAAGTTGGGATCCTCCTGCAACGTCTTCTCCAGCTTCGAGTCGTATCCTCGATGGCTTAAGGAACTAATTCCACCTGAGATCTCGAACGCCCTTGCCAGACCTGATACGACGTCTCGATACCGCTGTCCATAAAGCTCAATCTGGCGCGCCTTGTCCTGCACCAACTGGGCCTGATAACGTCCCTCCACGGAGCGCAATTCCTGCGCGCTGCGGGCAGAGAGTAGTAATCCGGCAAATGCGAGTGGCAACAGGCCGGCTAACAACAGCACGCCAAGGACTATGTAGAGGAGGCGAATGCGCCCAAGGTTCACAAGCATTAAATAGGGGCCTATTGAGTCAGTATTCGGATTGAGTCAGTGTCCGGAATCGAGGTAGTTTCAGGAAGGTTGTCGCCAGGGCCGGACATCGGGTCCGGCTGACTTGCCATTATCGTCGAGCCAACCTTGAGTGTCAATCAGTTTTGCGTGGTTTAACTCGTTGTTCGATAGGATTTTACAGATCGCACCGACGGAGGGACAGAATTAAGTAACGAGGCTGGCAGAATGGCTTGGAAGGCAGGTAATGGAGTCTGTGGCTATATAGGTGGAGGAGGGTCGGATATCACCCGACCCAGGGCAAAGGTGTTTTATCGGCCTAAAAGCGGCCGACAGCGTCTAAACTGGTGGGCGCAAAGCTTAGCCCCCGCGCTCGACTTAAGAAATTGAAAGCGGGACAAGCGGTCACGCGAAACTAAGACAGGATGGAAACCGCCACAAGCGACGAGCAGATCGTGGAGCGCGCTCTAACAGGAGATGCTGAGGCTTTCGGCGAGATAGTACACCGCTGGCAGCGAAGGATCTTTGCGCTTGCTTACGGCATGCTTGGTCGCGAGGAAGACGCGCGGGACGCCACACAGGAGACTTTCCTTGCGGCTTTCCGGAATTTGCGAGCCTTTCGCGGAGAAGCGAAGGTTTCATCCTGGTTGCATAGGATCGCGGTAAACCAGTGCATTACGCGTCAACGCCGAGCGAAGGTAAGAAATGAGGCGGCGATTGAAGATGAAGAGGAAAGGCATGCCTCAAGCTTTTCTTCCCCTTTGGATCTTTCTCCGGCTCGCGTGACTGAGGGCAGAGAAAGCATCGATGCGGTTAGACGCGCGGTGAACAGTCTCCCGCTAGATTTACGCCAGGTTGTACTGATGAAGGAATTCGAAGAGCTGACTTTTCGAGAGATAGCCGAAGCCCTGGATTTGCCATTGAGCACCGTGAAGAGTCGTCTCTACACAGCGATGCGACAGTTGCAGATGCGACTTCAGAAATTCGGTAATGAAGCAGCGTGAGGTAGGAGAGCGCGATGTATAAAATACCCGATGCCCCAATTTGTGAACGTGGAAACGATCTGATTGCGTTTCTCTATGGCGAAATCGACGAACGCGCCGCGCGGGATTTTGAACGGCACCTTCTGAATTGCGCTGAATGTGAATCGGAACTCGGCGCCTTCAAACAGATTCGATCCTCCGTCGTTGCCTGGCGCCAAGAGTCGCTGGGCGCTGCTACGGCTACTGCGGTCGCTGCCTCTCGGGCTGTTGACAGAGCGTCTGATCTTAGAAAGCCATCAGCGATATCTGCTATCCGAGAGTTCTTTGAACTCTCGCCTTTGTGGATGAAGGGTTCGATAGCCTTCGCCTCTGTTCTATTTTGTGTCGTCTCCGTACTCGCGCTCGCCCATCTATTCGAGAATTCAAAACCAGTCGTCGTCGGAAACGAGAAACGATACACAGAGAAGGAACTGCGGGCGAAGATCGAAGATGCTGTGAAATCCGGGCTACAGGATCGGGAGGCTCAGAAACGACCGCTACTGCCTTCTGTTGCAGCTAACAACAACCAGCAAGTGCCTCAGAGAAGAGGCACCAACCGATCAAGTGAGCGCGTTGCTGCCAATCCGAAGGTTGGTCGTCGTCCGCTCACCAAGTCGGAGCGCGAGCAATTGGCTGCCGACTTGAGATTGATATTTCCGCAAGATGATACGGATCTCGATCTTTTGGGCGACCGACTCAATCAGTAGCCCTAAGTGCCACGGTGCTACTGATCGATACTGGTCAGAAGTTAACTGGAATGCGATTTCTCATGTTGGAATGTCTCGCAGGTCAGGTCAGGAAGGGATTATGAGCATGATTAAAAAAGCAATCTTATCGTTGGTGGCGGCGACCTCGGTGCTCTGCGCGGCTCCCTCTTACTCGTTGGGCGCCCATCAACGGCAACAACCAGACTCTCAACAGCGTCCGCCTGGTGATGACCCAATCAGAGAATTGAATCTAAGCCCAGAACAGCGTGAACGGATTCGCGCAATCCGGGAGCAGTTTCAAGGAGAGAGAGCGGCGATCAATCAGCGTTTAAGCGAAACGAACCGGGCTCTCGAAGAAGCACTGGACGCCGATAATCCTGACGAAAGCCTGGTCGAACAACGTTTGCGTGATGTCGCAGCCGCTCAGGCGGCCGCGATGCGCATGAGAGTGTTGAGTGAAGTAAGGATTCGACGCGTGCTGACTCCCGAACAACTGATTACGCTGCGAACGCTGCGCCAAAACGCCCGAAGCCTCACGAGGGAACGCCAACGCGAGAATTTGGAAATGCGCCGCCAGGAACGGGTCGACAGGCAGCGGGGTCTGCCAAACCAACGCAATGGCCTGAGACCCCCCTTCCCTGGAAGAAGCGACCAGCAACGAAGGACTCGCCCTTAACGCGCCCCACAACCTAAGTCTGGGATTGGCCGGTCAAGTCTTGCTTGAACGGCTTTTTCTATTTAACCGCTGACAAAGCAAACTTTAGAGAAGGGGTCAATCGTTTATGACTTGACGCATCGCTCACAATTTGCGCATGATAGGCCGCTCTGTCGGACGCATCTGTCGTATTAAGAGATTCAAGGCAATCGTTCTTGTGATCCATGACTCGCGCGGCGCGTCTCCTTTCCGCGGAAGATGATAGGGAAGGCGCCGATGGGTCTACGCGCGGTTTAAGACCGGCTCTCAAACCTTCATAGAATGAACTTAGCTACGCGCGCGCTGCTTGAACTGCAGGAGACGACGTTGATGGCAGCTCGCGCCGCTCGCGGGTTATTCAAACGTCCGCGGTACGTTCAGGAAATGATCGACCAGATGGATGTCATCGGATTCGGCTCCCTGACGATTGTCCTCTTGACCGGATTTTTCACTGGCGGCGTTTTGACCCTGCAAACATTTCCCACGCTGCAATTCTACGGCGCGCAGTCGCAAACCGGGCGGCTGGTGGCCATTTCCCTTGTCCGTGAGTTGGGACCAGTCCTTACCGCACTGATGGTCACCGGACGCGTAGGTTCCGCTATCGCGGCCGAGCTTGGCTCGATGACGGTGTCTCAGCAGATAGACGCCATGCGCGCCCTCGGTACAGATCCGGTGCGGAAACTGGTAGCGCCAAGACTGGTCGCTCTGGTCATCACGTTGCCTCTGCTTACCGTTATCGCCGATGTGGTCGGTATCGGGGGTGGTGGTCTTGTGGCGACGAGTCTCTTCGGACTTTCCATGGGCCAGTTTTTGACTTCCGTTCGTGATGGCATTAGCACCGATGATATTATTGGCGGCGTAATCAAGCCGATTTCCTTCGCACTGATCATTGGATCGGTTGCCTGCTACAAGGGATTGAGTACGGACGGGGGCACGGTAGGAGTTGGACGAGCAACTACGCGGGCGGTGGTCACGGCTTCCATCGTTGTGATCATCGCAGACTTTTTCCTGGCTCGTGCGCTTCAGTATTTCCTCGGAATGGAAACCCCCTAGGCGAACTGAGAAGTTATGTCTTTAGTGGTAGGACAAACAAAACGTTCCGTCGTAGACCCTGGTGACGACGCCGCACAATCGACTTTTGCCGAAGTGGATAATAAAGATCGCGTCATCCCGGCGATTGAATTTCGGGATGTCTATCTCTCCTTCGACGAGCGCACGATTCTCAAAGGCCTGAGCTTCAAGGTCATGAGAGGCGAAACCAAGATCATTCTCGGTGGATCTGGCGGCGGCAAGTCAACCATCATCAAACTCGTCCTTGGCCTCTTGAAACCTGACGCCGGCCGCATTCTTGTGGATGGCGAAGACATCACAGACTATAACGAACCGCAGATGATGACAGTGCGGAAGAAGATAGGCATGGTCTTTCAGGAAGGCGCGCTCTTCGACTCTCTGTCCGTCTATCACAACGTTGCTTATCGTTTGCACGAACAGGGTGTGCCTGAGGAAGAAGTTGAACCCGAGGTGCGGCGAATGCTTCGGTTCGTGAACCTCGAGGACGCGATAGACAAAATGCCCGCCGAGCTGTCTGGAGGCATGCGACGCAGAGTCGGTATCGCACGGGCACTGATCGGTGATCCCAAGATTGTGTTGTTTGACGAACCCACTGCCGGTCTTGATCCACCAACGGCTCGAACAATCTGCGAACTGGCTATGAAGTTACGGGATCTGGAGGACGTATCTTCCATGTTCGTAACTCACGAGATGAATAATCTGGAATATCTCTGTTCCGAATACGCAGTGGTTGACGATGAAGGAATGGTCGTCTTTGAGCGCGAAGGCGAGCGGCTTTGTTTAACTAATAGCAAGGTGATGATGATGCGCGATGGAAACATCATCTTCAGCGGCACGGACGAAAGCCTGCGACATGCCGAGGACCCCTACATTCAAAAATTTCTGCGAGGACACTAAGGAAAGGATGAGGGATGAAGGCAGAAGGATGAAAAGCAAGGCATGAATACAGTTCATCCTTCCGCCTTCATCCTTCCGTCTTCATCCTTCGACTAAAGCCATGCCACGATCAAAAAAGACCGTTTCATTTCGAGAGCTGCGCGTTGGATTTTTTGTCCTGGGAGCGATCGCGATCCTGATTTTCCTGATTCTCAATGCGTCGGGAGACATTAATCCTTTCAGCAAAAAGCTGCATTTGAAAGCTCGCTTCATGGATGCCAATGGCTTGCGTGAAGGATCGGAAGTGCGCCTGGCGGGCGTTCGTGTCGGCAAGATTGATCAGATTACGTTGTTGCCTCCCTCTGAGGCGCCCAATGCGCCCCGGG
Organism: uncultured Chloracidobacterium sp.; assembly: GCA_964626895.1. GTDB lineage: Bacteria > Acidobacteriota > Blastocatellia > Pyrinomonadales > Pyrinomonadaceae > PSRF01. Next base: position 6,197 of record CAZVHN010000454.1, read on the forward strand.
TCGAAGCACTAATGACCATCGATTCAACGATCGATGGCCGCGCGGCAAACGAAAGAATTCGCACTGATTCGACTGCCCAGCAGGGCTCACCAAGCCTGCTCGGCAACGAGATGCTCATCAACATCACTCCCGGTACCGCAGTGGGCCAGCCCGTGAAAGACTATGCAATCCTTCCCTCCTCTTCGTCTAACACCGTGAACGACTTTGCTACCTCCGGCACTGATTTAGCCCAGCGCCTCAGCAAGTTGTCTGACGAGATCAACGGCATCGTTCGTGACGTTAAGGAAGGTAAAGGGACCGTCGGTCGATTATTCAGCGATGAAGCGCTCTACAACAATCTCAACGCCACGATTCTGGAGACTGAGGACGTGATGCGTCAGATAAGGTCCGGCAACGGATCCGCAGGAAGGTTTATCAACGATCCCGCGCTCTACAATAATGCCAACGAAATCACTCTACAGTTACGGAAGATCGCGGAAGATCTGCGCGCAGGGCGCGGCACCGCAGGCAAGCTGCTAACTGACGACGAACTCTATAATCGAATCAATCGCACAGCTGATCGCCTTGATCGTTCGGTCGGTCAGATCGATCTCATGATCGCGGACGTGAATGCTGGTCGGGGCACGATTGGCAAACTAATTAAGGATGAGCAGATCTACAACGACGCTCGGGCGGCAATTGCTCGTTTTAATACCACCGCGGAGCGAATCGACAACGTGGTGGCTGCTGCTCAAAGAGGCGAGGGCACATTTGGAAAATTGTTAACTGACGACGCGCTTTATTCCAATGTCAACCAGCTCTCATCCGAAGGAGTCAAACTTATCTACGACTTTCGACAAAACCCCAAGAAGTATCTGACGGTCAAGTTTGAGTTGTTCTAGTTTTCTCTGTAAGTGTCTGGACAATTGGATGGTGTTTCATTTTGAGTCCGGAAGTTCAGAGTTCATCAACCTTTAGGTTGCGGCT
>CAZVHN010000455.1:0-14592 GCA_964626895.1 uncultured Chloracidobacterium sp.
CACCCACCATCAGACCAACGGAAGAGATAACCACCATTGCGATCGCCAGACCGGCTGTGATCGAGCGAAAGTTATCGAGGATGCTTTCGGCGGTCTCCATACCGAAGTTGTCGGGCGCTGCAAACGCCACTTGCCGCCGCACCCGCAACAGATCACGAACCTGATCTTTCGCTTCATCCATCTGAGCAGGTCTCCCGACGGCCAGAATGTAGATGTCATCGGCATTGGGTTTGAGTTTCTTGGCGACACTGAAAGGCAGATAGATGACATTGTTTTGATCGTCGCTGCCGCCACTGATGAGAAACTGCTCGCGCTTCTGCAGAGTGCCTACCACACGAAACTCGTCGGCGCCGACCTTGATCGTCTGCCCGATGGGCGAACCAAACTTGAAAAAGTCGTCGGCCACCTTTGAGCCGATCACACAAACGTCCTGCTTCGTATCATTCTCCGACTGGGTGAAAAACCTTCCTTCCGAAACAACCTGAGTTCCCGCACGTTCAAATTCGGGCAGTGTGCCCTGCAAGGCAACTCCGGCACTGGTCTTTCCACCGCCAGAAACCAGGAGCTTCTGCCCAAAGAAGTTATTCGTGATATCGAGAAAGGGTACAGACAATTCGACAGCGGGTAGATTGGAAAGCGCCATGGCGTCGTCGTAGGTCAGTTCTTTGCGCATGCGCTCTTCGCGCGATCGGCGTCCGACGTGAATCCCCGGACTAAACTTACTGATGAAAATCGACCGCGTGCCGAATGATTCCACTTCTTTCTTTACCGACACGTCGATACCGCTGATGATTGAGGCAATCAACATGACGGTGATCACACCGATCACTACGCCGAATACGGTTAGGAAAGAGCGGAGTTTGTTGGCGAGTAGCGTCGACAACGCCATCCTAAGATTCTCGTAAATGTCGCTACGTAAAAGTTTCATAATGAAAAACCGAGCTTTGAGCTTCAAACCAAGAACAAGTTCTACTCTGCCCTTAAGGCCTCAATCGGATCAAGCCTTGCGGCTTTCCACGCTGGAAAGACCCCGGCCATCACCCCTACCCCCATGGAAACGCCGACAGCGATAAAGACAGCACCTAGCGAGAGGAAGGTGGGAAAGAAAAACGCAGTCAGCACCCGTCCGATAATCCAGGCGATCGTAACCCCAATCGCTCCCCCAATCGCGGAAAGAGTGACAGCCTCAACCAGGAACTGCTTCAGAATGTCCATTTGACGCGCACCAAGGGATTTCCTAATTCCGATTTCCTTTGTTCTTTCGGTAACGGAAACCAGCATGATGTTCATAATCACGATCGCGCCCACGAGCAAGGCAATGCTGGGCACCGCAATGGCCACAATGAAAATAGTTCCGAATAAACGGTCTCGCAATCCCGTAATCGCATCAGGAGTGACAATGCCAAAGTTATCTTTCTCATTAGCAGGTAGCTTGCGTCGCGTGCGCATGAGAAATCGCGTCTCATCAACCGCGTCATTAAATAGATCATCCGTTTTCGATGTGGCCACAAAGTAGAGTGAACGCTGGCGAATCAATCCGCCAAAGTTGTTGGCGTAGGTCTTCAGAGGCACGAGTATAAAATTATCCTGCGGGATGCCGAAGACCGTACCTCTGGCAGTTTCGACGCCGATCACCCGGTATGGAAGACCGGAAATTGAAATTTCCTGGCCTACCGGAGTGCCTAATGGAATGAGTTTCGTAGCCACGTCGGCGCCAAGGTAAGCGACACGCTGCGCTGCATCGTTTTCCGGATCCACGATAAAGCGTCCCTCGGCGATGTCTCGGTTCTCAATGTCGGCGATTGCGGCAGTAGCGCCGGACACGAAAACGTCCTCAAGAATCTGGTCACCGCGCTTTACGATGGAAGGTGTGCCGCGGGCCCGAGCTCCGATCTTTCCGATCAGCGTGGCTCTCTCTTTGAGGTATTCAAAATCTTCCAAGGTCAAGTCTTTGTTCCGGCGTTGGGCGGCCGCAATTGTATCGGTGTCCTTGAAATCCTCGAGCGGATTGAATCGTTGAACGTTAAATGACTTGGCCCCGATACCCGCTATCTTTTCGTCAACATAGGTGTTGAATCCTTGAATCAGCGAGTAAACCACCACGACCGCCATCACACCGATGATCATACCCAGCAACGTCAGCGCTGAGCGCAATTTGTGCGCCCAGATGGCCGCTATCGCTAGCTTCAGGGTTTCGATGAATTTCACGGTTCAGTTACTACGGGTTGAATGCCGATATTGTTGCAATTGGGAGTTAAGAGTTCAAGCAGCGGACAGGAGGCGCCCATAGAACCGAGGGGGGGTAGAGACTGTGTGAACACTCAGATGTTGCCCTACATAACGTATTTAAGGTTTCACTCAATACAGAACCGAGGAGTGGTAGAGGCTGCGTGAAAACCCAAAAAGGACCTACGGTAATTTGCAGGTAAGGAAGGCGGACCCTGTCCCCGCCTCAAGCTTGTCGCGACTCAACGCTTAGGAGATTTGAGGTTCGACCACTTGCGAGCCATGTGAGGAAGCTCCTTTGGAGCTTTCCAGCTCGCCGAAGCGGCGAGCAAATATCAAATTAGAAACATTTTCGCCCGTAATAGAATCAACAACTTAACAGGCATGTTTCTAATGAGGGTGAGAATGAATTGAGTTGTTAGTCTTATCTGTCTAAACGATTCTTGTTTTCGTCGTAAGAGCGGGGACAGGGTCCGCCTTCCTTACCTGCAAGTTAGCGGGGCTTGAGCCGTCTTTTGGGATTGGGTCTGTGCTTGTGACCGCAGCTCTCCAAAAAAGTTGAATGCCAGTATCAGGCGCCGGTAGGGACGGTGTCTGTTGCGTGGCTTTGGATGCCTCTTGCCAAACCGCACAGATGCCCTTTTTCCTATTCCCAGCGTAGAGCCTCAATCGGATCGAGCCGCGCCGCCTTCCAGGCAGGCCATAGACCGAATAGGATTCCCACTGCCGCAGAAATGCCGACGCCCATTGCGATGGCCCACAAGGGAACGTAAGCTGGAAGCGGCGAGTACTTGTTCATGAGCCAGCTCGCAATCTCGCCCACAATCAATCCGGCCAGACCGCCAATCGCCGTTAGGACGACGGCTTCGATGAGAAACTGAGAGAGTATATTTAGTTTTGTAGCGCCCACGGCCTTGCGAATGCCGATCTCTTTCGTCCTCTCGGTAACGGAAACGAGCATGATGTTCATCACGCCGATTCCGCCGATCATCAGCGCCACAAACGAGATGGAGGTAAGCACAAGCGCGGTAGCCCCGGTAAGTTGATTGTAAACGTCGAGCAACGAGTCCTGCGAAGAGATACCGAAATTGTTGGGTGCGTTTGGTGGAACACGCCGGCGCCGGCGCAGGATGTCAGTCATCTCATCCATTGCCGACTTCACGTGAGCGCGCGAGTGGGGACGGATGATGATGAAAAACACAACTTCGGGAAAAGGCCGATCGGGATAGTATTTGTCGAAGGTGGATATCGGCATGAAGATTGAGTTATCACGTGACTGCCCAAAAAAATTCCCGAGCGGCTCCATGACGCCGATCACGCGATACGGATTGCCGTTGATCCTGATCTCCTTGTCAACAGCATCCGCAAAAGGAAACAACGCACGCATCACGTCAACGCCGAGGATGCAGACGTTTGAACGACCCTGCATATCGATGTCGTTAATAAAGCGCCCGCTTGCCACATACTGAGAATGGACAAACTCATAGTAAGGCGTCACACCCAAGAGAATTGGTGTATCGGTCTGTTTGTCCTGATAACGCGCGGTGGCCGCGATCATGCGGTGAATCGGAGAGACCCCCACGATTGAAGGCGCCTCGCGACGCAGTGCCTCGGCGTCGTCCATCGTTAGATCTTTTCGGTGGATTTCTTCCGGCCCGGGCTGGCGCCCGAAGCTAGGGGCGAATTTTGAGAGGAAGATTGTATTTGAACCCAGCGACTCGATTTGACCAGCAAAAGCCCTGTTCAGACCTTGGATGATCGACACCATGAATATGACCGTGACAACGCCAACGCTGACACCGAGTATGGTCAGCGACGAGCGCAGCTTGTTGGCGCGCAGCGTGTCGAATGCCATCAAGGCTGATTCTTTAATGTCGTCGAAGCGCATAGATTAATTTCAGGGTTTTTCTCCGATTGCCGATTGCCAATTGCCGATTGCGTATTTCGTAGGCATCGCGACCTTGCAATTCCGTCTCGGATCTCTGACGACCCGCATTCGTAAATTGGCAATCGGCAATCGGCAATCGTTTCTACTCGGCACGCAGCGCCTCAATCGGATCCAATTTCGCCGCCCGCCAGGCCGGCCACAAGCCGCTGATAATCCCCACCACAGATGAAACCCCTACTCCAAGCACGGCTGAGGCAACACTCATTAGCAACGGGAAACCAATTAGCGCCGAAATGATGTAAGCTAGTCCAAACCCGGTCCCCACGCCAATAGCTCCACCGATGGCCGTCACTGTCACCGCCTCAATGAGAAACTGGGTCAGGATATCTTTCCGCCGGGCGCCGATAGCTTTGCGAATACCAATCTCTTTAGTTCGTTCGGTCACTGAAACGAGCATGATATTCATCACGACGATGCCCCCTACCACCAGTGAGATTGCAGCCACTCCAATAGTCACAATGTAAATGTTTGACGTCGCCTTCCCGTAAAGTTCAAGAAAAACGTCTTGTGTTTCCAGCGAGAAGCCTTCGTCAGCATCGTTGGCGAAGATCTTGCCACGGCGATTGCGCATGATCGTGCGCACCTGATCTTCTGCCGCTTCGAGTTGCTCCGCGGTGGGAACCTGAATGAAGACGATGATCGAGCTTCTGGAACCGAAGGATTTCTGGTAAGAGGAGTAGGGGATATAGACAACATTGTCGCGAGAGAAACCGAAAATCGAGCCGAGGGGTTCGAGCACGCCAATAATCGTGTAGGGCCGCCCAGCGATCCTGATCTCTCGTCCTACCGCCCGGTCAGGTGCAGCGCCGCCGAAGAGGTTCTTCAGAATGTCGGGTCCTACGACGCAGATCTCGCGCCCAGAGTCGCCTTCACCTTCCGTCCAGATGCGGCCTGTATCGATCGCGACGCCGTCAATATCGAACATCGTTGTCGGCGTCACGCCGCGAACACGCACGCCCTCTGACTTTTGATCAGCGTACTTGACCGTCTCGAACGCATTCGCTGCGACGCCCACGCGCCAGCAAGACGTGCAAAGTCGCGCGATCGTCTCAGCGTCTTCGTGAGTCACGTCCTTACGTTTGTTGAACTTGATAAACTCTTCTCGCGACTTGATGATTTGGGGTTTCTTGGAAATTGTGAAGACGGTGGATCCCTGAGACGAAAAAGTCTGAGCCACAGTCTTGTCTAGGCCCTTGATGATCGTGACGACAGCGATGACCGCGGTTACGCCTACGACTATTCCCATCAAGGTAAGGGAAGTGCGCAGTTTGTTGGTACGGAGACTTGAGGTGGCGACCAGAAAGGCTTCCCAGAGTGCGGCAAAGCGAAATAAACGTAGGGGACGTGATTTTGAAGGGGGCGCTATCCGTTGTCCGAACTCACGACTACTTGACGATGTCCCTAGCGCTTTCTCGGTCTCATCGGGTCTCATCAGAGCCACTTTGCCCCATTGTCTGCGCGTCCCCTATCTGACTTTCTCGTCTTTTTCGATCAGTCCGTCGCGAATATGGAGAATTCGATGAGCGCGAGCGGCGATGTCGTGCTCGTGGGTGACAACGATAATCGTGTTGCCTTCCTCGTGCAGGCGCTCGAAGAGGTCCATGATTTCCATGCTGGTGTGTGTATCGAGCGCGCCCGTCGGTTCGTCCGCCAGCAGAATTGAGGGATGGTTCACGAGGGCTCGGGCGATGGCTACACGCTGCCGTTGTCCGCCGGAGAGTTCGTTTGGACGGTGCGTCACGCGATCCATCAGGTCGACCGCTTTGAGTGCCTGTTTGGCCATCTCATGTCGCTGGGTCGAACCAATTCCGCCATAGATTAAAGGCAATTCCACGTTGTGCAGCGCTGTGGCCCGAGCCAGCAGGTTGAAGGTTTGAAATACAAACCCCACTTCCTGATTACGAATCCGCGCCAACTCGTCATCATCCATCTCCGACACGTTCTTGCCGTTAAGCCAGTAGTCCCCCTTTGATGCCGTATCGAGGCAGCCAATCAGGTTCATCAAAGTTGACTTGCCCGATCCCGACGGCCCGATGATCGCGATGTATTCACCTTTCTGAACGTCAAAGGAAACGCCATGCAGTGCGTGCACTTCCTCCGTGCCCATCTGGTAGGTCTTCCAGATGTCGCGCATCGCGATCAGCGACGCAGGACTATTCTGTCCGTTGACTTGCGCCCGCTGGAGGGCTGGCTCGGTTGGGAAAGTTGCGAGTGTAGCGTCGCTCATTAGCTGGCCTCGTTAGCGTTTGCGTTAGCGCCTGTCTTTCGTTCCTGGCGCTTGACCGCCAGACCATCCTTCAGCGTCTTGAGCACCCGGCTTGGTCCTCGTACAATCTCCATTCCCGCTTGCACGCCGCTGGTAATCTCAATGTCGGCCTCGCCGGTGATCCCGGTAGTCACCTCAATAAATCTCACCTTGTTGCCTTCGAGAATGTATACGCCCTTGAGATTTTTCGGTTTTTCGGTGGAAGCAGCAGCGGGCACGCTTCCGCCCACGGTCGCCGATGGCGAAGGCGCCGGGGTGGGGGCCTTCTCGACAATCGATTCCAGCGGCACGGCCACCACATTGTTCTTCACTTTGGTGGTGACTGTGGCGGTGGCGCTCATACCGGGCCGGAGACTGTTTCTGACCTCATCAGTCATGTCACGCAGTTCGACGGTCACCTTGAATTCTTTCGCCTCTTGTACGTTCACGCGAGTTGAAAGGCCGCCCTGGGTATCAGATTTGGAGACTGCCAGGGGATTCTTTTGTGTCACCACTGCTTGGATCTCTTTGTCGCCAAGTGCATCAACCTTAACTCTCACTGGCTGGCCCACTTCGACGTTGGAAATCTCGGTCTCGTCCACGTTGACTTCAACGTTGATCGTAGACATGTCGGCAATCGTCATCAAGGGGGTGGTCGAGAGACCAGCCACAGCAAATTCACCGACGCGCGTCGGGATGTCAGCAACAACACCATTCAGTGGCGATAATTGCGTGGCCTTGGAACGCTGGCTTGACTGGCCTCGCAACAGGGCCTGTTGCTGGCTTGCCCGCATTTCGGATGACCTGATACCCGTCTGTGCATCCCGCACGGCGATCCGTTGCTGGCTGGCGCGTTCGACGGCTTCCTTAACGGCAATCTTCTGTGACTCTAAGTTCGCTCGCGCTGTTTCAACTGCAATCTTCGCCTGGTCGTAACGATCTCGCGCCGCATCGTACTCAAAGCGGGAGGCCACGCCTGCTTCGATCAACTCAGTATTACGTTTGAGCTCGCGTTGGGCGGTGTTGAGGTCCACTAGCGCGCGGTCGACCGAGGTTTGCAGCGCAACCAACTGCTGGCGTGCCGAGGCGACGGAAGCCTCGGCGACCACTAAACCTTGCTGGGCTGAAGCGACGGCATTACGCGCACCCTGGACGTCGTTAATAGAGGCTTGGGCTGCGGCCCACTGCGCATCCTGGTTTGATTGAAGCTGAGTTGGATCGATGCGCACCAGCGGCTTGCCCTGGACTACCTGATCGCCGGCGTTTACATAGATCTCTTCGATCCGGCCGGGGACCTCACTCGTTAGTTTGATATAGCGTATTGGCCGTACCTCGCCAGAGGCGGTTACGGTCTGCCGCAGTTCCGGCCTGACTTCTACCTTAATGGTCGTCACTTCGGCCTCTTCCTTACGGCTGGCGAAGACGCTGACAATAATGATGATCGCCAAAACGGCCACTGCGGACACGGCGATAACAATCTTCTTCTTACGGGTTAATGCCATGAGTTGTACCTTCGATCAGGACTATTAAGCTCGCGATTGATGATAACTAACAATTTCGCACAGAAATGCGCTAAATCCAAAGCCGCGCGTTCGAGTAGCTTCTACGTCTGAAAAAGCCAAACAGTTTCATATAAGAACAAATCGGCCTACCCAAACAACCCCTGCCACCTGAAACGAGTTTTGCCCAGTGTCCCCTCGAGCTTCGTAGCCTTTGTGCCCCGACGCCCAGAAATCACAATCGTTGGCGCGCCCGCCATTTTCGCGCTAGAATAACCTGCTTCTTTGTAGCTCTATCCTACTCCGACTTTGGATTTAGACACCGTCTGCCAGCCGCGGATCACCGAATAGATGATTACCTGTGAAAGGTGCAAAACAGAAAACCTGGATGGCTCGCAGTATTGCGACGAGTGTGGAGCCCCTTTAAGGCCGAATTTCCGCTCCAACCCCACGGGTTCCGCCGGATTGAAGGCGGACGTTGACGGGCAGAATGGTTCACATGCCCCGGCGATCAAGCAGCCGGAATTTGCCAGCGGTTCGCACTCGGGGGTCAATTTCGCTTCTTCCCTGGGCTCCGAAACGAGGCCACATGCCTGGCTGGTGATAGAGCGTGGCCGCTCGCTTGGCAAGAAATTTATGCTTGGCAATGTTGAGTCTCAAATCGGGCGCTGGGATGCCGATGGAGGTATCTTTCCTGACGTTGATCTCGACTCTGATGACCCGGAGGCGAAGGTATCGCGGCGTCATGCGCGGATTACGCTTCGCGACGGCAAGTATTTTCTTGAAGATCTGGGATCGACCAACGGAACGTTTATGAATCGAGGGAAGAGGTTACAGCCCGGACACCTGCAACCTTTGCAGGATGGAGACGAGATCATTGTGGGGAAGACTTTTCTCCGTTTTCACGTAAGTAAATGATTTGCGCGGAAATGTTCCGCGGGTGATGAGTCGGAAGGCTCTTGAGACCTCCCTGAAAGGGCTGTCGCGATTAATGGCTGAATGCATCGAATGTGGCGCCCCAGTAGCGGCTGGCGAGTCCTTCTGCGGCGGCTGTGGAACCCAGTTGCCTGCAGTTGCCGAAGCGTCAGCCAGCGCCAGCCTGGACCAAGCCTCTGACCATCTCACACTCGCCCAGGGAGAAGTTGCCGAGGAAGAAGCTGTTGAGGAAGTGAACGAACCAGTTCCGGAAGCAAATAGAAACACCGGTCAACTCAGTAGCGAAGCTGAGGGAGCCAGTAAGCAGCCGGTCGAAGCCGCCACCGCCAGGCGTTCGGCCGATCCAAAAACGATATCGTCCACCTCTCTCGGTGGTTCTTCGACTGACGACGTGAAGATTCAAAGCCCCACCAGTGCCCCCCACAAGGGAACCACTGGAGGGCATCAACCCACCATAAAACAGTTAGACGGAGGTACCGTCCTGAACGGTCGCTACGAGATTGCCCGTCGTATAGGCGGTGGCGGCATGGGTGCGGTCTACCTGGCCAAGGACCGTAATCTGGGTGACGCCTCCCGGGCCGTGAAGGAGATGGTTGAAGCACACCTCGATCCGACTCAACACGAAAAAGCGATCGGCGACTTCAAACGCGAGTCGCTGTTATTGACTTCGCTTGAGCATCCTTGCATCCCCACCATCTATGACTATTTTTACGACGAGTCGCTGGGACGTTTCTACCTGGTGATGAAATACATTTCAGGCGGAGACCTGGCTTCGCGTTTACGCAATGCGCCTGGTGGGCGAATCGATGAGAAGACTGTGACGGACTGGGGCATGCAGGTAGCGGATGTGCTTCATTACTTGCACAGCCGTCCCAAACAGATCATCTATCGTGATCTCAAGCCCGCGAATTTGATGATTGACGGAAATAGCGGCCGCGTAATGCTCATTGATTTTGGAATTGCCCGCTGGGTGAAGCAGGAAGAGAAAGGCGTGACTGCGGTAGGCACCATGGGCTACGCGCCACCGGAGTTGTTCGCCGGCAGGGTCGAAGCACGATCTGATGTTTACAGCCTCGGCGCAACTATGTTTCATCTGTTGACTGGATCTGACCCACAAGACAATCCGCTGCTGATTTTTGACTTTGCCAAGAATCCTCGACCTCGTCAGATCACGCCCTCGCTCTCGAGTGAGATAGAACAGATTCTGATGCGGGCCGTAGAGTACAAGCCGGAAGATCGTTTCGTATCCGCGGGCGAGTTGCGCGACGCACTGGCTACGCATCTGGAGAAGTTGCTGGCTGGTCGGGTTAGCTACGGAGTGCCCGCTCCGCAACTCGGCGGCGAGACCGTTCAAGTGCAAACCGTTTACTGTGGCTTCTGTGGCGGACGGATCGCGGCGGACGATGTTTTCTGTGCACACTGCGGAGCGCGACAACCACTGGCGGGAGTGGGCGCGAGCGCAACCTTGCGTGCTTCTCGTCCCACTGCAAAGCTGGTTGTGGCCGGGACAACCGAACTCGATGCGTCCTTCATTTTGCAGAAAGACAATAATCTGGTTGGTCGGACGGATCCGCATTCGAACATCTTCCCGGAAATCGACCTCTCAAAGTTCGATCCCGAGACCAAGGTTTCGCGTCGCCACGCGCGCATTTGGTTGGAAGGGGAGACTTTCCTGGTCGAAGATCTTGGTTCCGTGAATGGCACAGTCATCAACGATTCCGTGAGGCTGGCGCCACGTCAGCCGCGAGTGCTGGACAGTGGAGATAAACTTCGGCTCGGGGAAACAACACTACATTTTCTTTTGGGATAGTCTGGGGGTTTTTGGATTTTAGATTGCGGATTTCTGATTTTCGCCAGTCTCTTGTCGACAGATCTAAGATCAAAAATCTAAAATCAAAAATTCCAACAATGACTGCCAGGGTTGAAGAAGCCGCGGTAACGCGGACACCATCGAGAACGCGTGGCCGCAAACAACTCGCGAAGAGCGGTCCGGCGCCCTTTGCATTGCGGTGCGGGGCCTTGCTGATCGATTACATCGCCCTGGTAGGAATCGTGGCCTTTAGCACTCTCATCGCCCGAGTGTTGGGTGGCGGAGCCCGCACCGCGGCCAGCTCAGCTGAAGCAGTCGGGCTGGTGATCGCGATTGCCGTGGCGGTGCTTAACCTGGGCGTGCTTGCCGGATTCACTGGTAGAACTCTCGGCAAGTGGGCAACCGGACTCAGGGTACAGCGAACAAATGGGGCAGAACTGGGGGTGGGTCGCGCCTTCCTTCGTCACTTTGTTGGTTACCCGTTATCATTCTTAACCTTGGGCTTTGGCTTTCTATTGGCTGCGCTAAGTACCCGCGGTCGGGCCCTACACGATCTCATTGCCGATACGATCGTAGTACGGGAGGCTGATCGCCGTAGCTAAACGGCAGCGGAAAGTCGTTCCGTTCCCCGGACATTTAGGGCGAGTTCCAGAAGACAAGAAGTTAGAAGTTGAGTTCTGCTATCTGAAATCTGCTAACCGTAACTTATTCACAGAATGCCTGAGTTAATAGTCAGATATCCGGACCGAGCGCCGGATCATTTTCCACTCGGACGTCTACGGATCACGTTGGGCCGCTCAGCTCGCAACGATCTCTGCATCCCTGACCCCTTCGCTTCGCGCGTGCACGCCGAAGTGCGCCGTGAGGGGGATGACTACTTCCTGCAGGACCTCGGCTCCGCAAATGGCACGGTCTACAACGGGCTCACGGTTGAGGGTACTGTGCCGCTCACCGCCGGTGGTCGTATCCAGATCGGCGAAACCGAGATCATCTTTGACGACGGCACCTACAATTCGAGCATGGGCGCCACCATGATCACGGACAATACCGGATCGTTGCCCGAAGCGACTATCGCCCTGGCGTCCGGCGACCGCACTACTTCGGGTTTGCTCGAGGCCATTGAAGGCGCGCGCACAAAACCCGAAGAGATCGTCGACACTCGTCGAGCCAGAGAAGGCGACCTGCTTGCCTTGATCAGCAAGGTGGGAATCACTCTGCTGGCCTCCGCGACGCTCAACGAAACCCTGGAACAGATCGTCTCCCTGGTGTTTGAGGCGGTGCCGGCAGATCGTTGTCTGCTCATGATGCGCGACGAAGGCAGCCAGGAACTGAGAGTGGCGGTAGCTCGGCTGCGTGATCGAGTGGGCGAAGTGGGTGAAATTCGTGTAAGCCGTAACGTCATGGACGAAGTGGTGATGCGCGGGAAGTCGGTCCTGACTTCAGACGCTCAACTCGATCCGCGATTTGCCAGCGGCACAGTAGTGCTGCAGGGAATACGGTCTGTCCTGGCGGTGCCGCTGGGCGTGTCTGAGAAGGTCTTTGGGATCATCTACGCAGACTCACCCATCGCCGATGGCCGGTTCACTGAAGATCACCTTAAAGTTTTGACGACGCTGGCTTCGGTGGCAGCCATCCGGGTGGAGAATGCGCGGCTTGCGGAAGCCCGGCTGCAACAGGAGCGGCTGGAACGCGAATTACAGCTTGCCATGGAGATTCAGCAGCGTTTTCAACCCACTGCGCCGCCGGTGGTGCCAGGTTATGAGCTGCAAGGCATTAGTTTTCCCTGTTACGAAATCGGTGGTGATTACTACGATTTCATCGAGCGTGAAGATGGGCGGCTGGTAATTGCGCTGGGCGATGTGTCGGGCAAGGGGACGGCGGCCGCGCTCCTGATGTCTTCACTACATGCCTCAGTCCATGCACAGGCCGGACTGCACGACACCTTGTCGGAGACAATCTCGGCGGTGAACCGCTACTTAGCCGACAACATTCCGGCGAATCGCTTCGTCACCCTGTTTTACGCCGAACTGGATCCCGCTTCGGGTGCCCTCTCATTTCTCAATGCCGGTCATAATCCACCGCTCATCGTCCATGCTGCAGGCACCGTCGAACAGCTCGCTTCCGGAGGCCTGCCTCTGGGAATAAAACGTAACGCGGAATATCGCGAGGGCCGCACGCAAATGCAAATGGGTGACGTCCTGGTAATTTACTCCGACGGTGTCACTGAAGCTGCCAGCCCGTCTGGAGAGGAGTTTGGTACTACGCGACTTTATGAAGTGGTCTCCCGCAATATCGATGCCTCGGCTGCCGGTGTCCGCGACCGGATTGAATCAGCTTTAACTAAATTCTCTCAAGGCACACAGGCTGCCGACGATATTACGCTCGTGATCGTCAAGCGTCAGGCCGAGACGAAACAACTCTCGGTACCAGGACTTGGCGACTGATTAGCTACCACTCTCTCGGGGCCATCTCTTCGCATGAAGTCCGACAAACTCGACCTTTATAAAAAAAAACAAGACGGAATACGTCGTTAAACCTCAACCAGCATGAGTGATCCACAGATTGAATTAGATATTCTCGCCATCTTTTCCCACCCGGATGATGCGGAGTTGTCGGTTGCGGGTACCTTGCTAAAGCTGAAATCGCTCGGCTATCGCACCGGCGTTGCAGATATGACGCGCGGTGAAATGGGTACGCGGGGTACGCCTGAACTGCGCGCGATGGAGGCGCTGGAAGCGGCGCGCGTGATGAATCTTGATGTACGCATAAATCTTGAACATCCAGATGGACACGTCTGGCCCAATGAAGAGTCGCGCAAAGCAGTGGTACGAATTATTCGCAGCTACCGCCCTCGAGTATTGATGACAACGCACTGGGACGATCCTCATCCCGACCACGCCAACACCTGTCGCATCGTGCGCGAAGCGGCGCGACTCGCGACCATGGCCCGTTATGATGCCGAAGCAGGGCAGCAACCGGCCAAGATGCCGGCGCTGATGCACTCCATCTATTCCCGGCTGGTCATTCCGTCATTCATTGTTGATGTTTCTGACTTCGTAGAGGAGAAGATGAGGGCCATCAAGGCCCACGCTTCACAATTTTACAGCGCGGAATCACAAGAACCCGTCACGCGTATCAGCGAAGAAGGCTTTCTGCAGCAAATTGAGTTTCGGATGCGTTACTACGGTTCGCTGATTGGGGTGAACGCCGGAGAAGCATTCTACGTACGCGAGGCGCTTAACGTTGAGGATCCAGTCTCGTTATTGACGAGGCCGATGAATATTTACTCTTAGTCGGTGGTCAGTAGTCATTATTCAGTTAGTTGGACACGGCAATGGACCGTGAACAACTGACCACTAGCTAATTCCTAATCTCCAATATCTCGTTCGTAGCCGACCCTGGTTTTTTGGTTTCCAACACCGAGCGCGCTACTGCCAGAGTGGCTATAGCCCGAGGGGCATCTGCCGTAAATCCGCGGGCTAGTTCAACTGCGCGGTAGATATCTTCCTTCGCGAGCAAACCGAAGATCCCGTCCAGATCGAAGTTCTCCACCGTAAAATTCATGGTTGAGGCCCCACGTCCCATTGTGAAACGGGCGCTGATCTGGGCGTCCTCGCCGCTGAATTCAGAGGCTGAGTTCGCGGCTTTAACCGCCTCCGCGAGCGCTTCCCAAACCCGCCCCCGGTCGATGTCATACATCTGACTCGCCACGCCCACGAGTGCGCGAGCATGATCTCCGTCACTGCCGCCAATGCGGCGGGCGACGGTCGCCGCTTCGTTTAGCACTTCGACAGCGCGGTTGGCGTCGGTCTTCTTGAGCAATCGGGCAACCTCCAACAGGGCCCAGGCGCGTTGAATGTGAGTCAGTTCTGCGGCGGCCAGAAAACGTATCGCTTCCTGCGCGTCCTTCTTATCAAGAGCCAAACTT
>CAZVHN010000456.1:0-18929 GCA_964626895.1 uncultured Chloracidobacterium sp.
TATGGAAACGATCGAGTTGAAGAGGAAAGGCAAATAGGCACACTGAGGGTTGAAGCGCGCTCCTCAAAAAGGACGCACATTTCTCGTGGCCCGCTCCTCTTAATCAGCGGGCCGTAGGTTCGACCCCTACACGGCCCACCAAAAATCAACCACTTACAGATCATCCCCCTTCCAGCCTGTCTCCGTGTAGGCACAGTGTAGGCAGTAAAACAGAGAAAATATTTATTTTCTATCCCCTCCTGCCGGACCTCAAATCTACCGCAGTGAAGCATTCCTCAATGTTCTCTCCCAAGGTATGACTGAGGTCTCTCTCCGAGAATAAAAGCTTAAAAGCCAGGTCCATTGAGAAAAATTTTCTGACCGACCATTGGCCATGAACGCCCCCGTTTTTACCGAGCGGGGGCTGTTTGCTGTGCTCGCCGACGGACTCGCGCCTCTGTCCCATGCTTGGATCGCTTCTCAGATGCATTTACGGCCAGGGCTAAAGAATGCCGTGCCAGTGATGAGGGTGGCCCCCATTGCCAAGGCAAATCCCTCCCAAGTTGGGATGCTTTCCCAGGCCGAAAGGCGTATTCTTCGGCGGCGTGTTTGGGTATAAAAACACAGCCAAGACGAACTAGCGGTTCCCTCTCCAAGGTTCCTGTGAGAACTACTCGATGGACCATCGGCCCATAGCACATCAACTACTTAGCCTGCGAACTATTGTTGCCGCTCTTGGAGAGAGTTCTCCTGCAGGTTGGTGGCGGACCCAGTTCCTGACAGATGCAGGACTCCGCGCCACGTCCAGGATTTTCCCTCGCACGGGGGTGGCAGCAGCGATCAACTCAGTGTGCGAAGCGGCACGGCTTGACCACGACAAGAAAGTCGGTGTGGGCCGCCGGTATCACCTCTTTCGACTACCCACAGACTGGGAAGAAGTTGTAACGGGCATCTTGAAAGAGCCGGAGCAACAGGCGGAGGCGAAACAGCTTATTGTGTCTGGCCATGATGGGCTACTCAAAAAACTCGAATCGCTTGCCCAAGGGGCCAAACGTGTTGGGAAGGAAGGACCGGTCTCACTTGGGTTAGCGGCCCGCATTGGCACGAAAGAAGCAATTGCTGAACTAGCGGCCAATTACTTGCGCGCGTTTACCAATAACCAGAAATGCTATCCCTACTTTGAAGAGCAAGAAGGGCGTGCATGAGCCAAGTCCTCTCCGAATCGGTTCCTTATACAATCGCCATTTCGAAAGGGAGTGCCCTCCTGAACGAGATGAAGGCACTCCTCAGAGCCTGGACGCCTGGAGAGCCCCTCAAGGAATTTTCAGAGAGGGTTGTTCAAGAAGATGTATTGGGGAAGACGACAGCTCAACGAGCCAAGGACGTAGTCCGTCGAGTGTTTGCCAACCGCTTCCTGGTACCCGATCAGGCCCCAGCCAAATATCTGCATCGCCTGTTGGAAGGAAATAAGTCTGGCCAAGTATTTTCAGACCTCTGTCTTCTCTATTCATCCAGAAACGATGCCTTGCTACGAGATGTCATCGTTTCGGTCTATTGGCCAGCAGTTACCGAAGGGCAACTCTTCATTTCTCCCAAAGAAGTGGTCCAATTTTTCACGAAAGCCGAGGAGCAGGGGCGAATTCCTCACCCTTGGTCGGAATCAGTGAAGATCAAGGTTGCCCGAGGGCTTCTCCGCGCACTGGCAGAGTATGGATTAATTCGTGAAGTCCAGCGCCAGCGCGAGATTATCATGTATCGGCCGGCTGACGAGACGATGGTGTTCCTCGCCCATGAACTCCACTTCAGGGGATTATCAGATGCTGCATTGGTGGCACATGGTGACTGGAGCTTATTTGGTTTGAAGGAGCGGGATGTGATCGCGGGGCTGGACCGGCTCGGTGGAGCAGGATGGTGGCTGGCGCAGGCTGCGGGGTCAGTCGTTCGGATGTCATGGAAGTATAACCAGATGGAAGAGGTTTTGGATGCCCTCGCTGGATGAGTCATTCTGCATACTACTTGAACATCTGACGCAGCCTAACGTGCTGAATCCAGCCCAGAGCGACCCCATCTATTACTTTGTGCACGATCCCAGTGAAACCTTCACAGTGAAGCAAAAACTCGGTGTGTGGTCAGCGCAGCTCAGGAACCAAGGATGGAATGTCATCACCGTGTCTATGAGCCAGATTCTCTGGGACATCGTCAAAGCTTCCGGTCGTTGGGAAGAATGGCTGCAGTTAGAATCCGATGCTGATTCGACTGCGATGAATGAGGCAGTGCGTGATGTGCTGCGTTCAGGGAATACCTTCGTGGAAGCAATCGCAAAGTATGTGTTGGAGGCGCCTCCCCGGACAGTAGTCTTTTTAACCGATGCGCATGCGCTCCATCCGTATTTCCGGATTCGCACGCTCGAGAGCGGGCTCCACGATCGGATTAAATCACCGACAATCATATTCTATCCGGGCCGACGTTCTGGACAATACGGGCTTCATTTTCTGAACTTTTACCCAGTGGATGGCAACTATCGTTCGACGATCATCGGGGGCATGACATGAGCACGATTCGATCACTCTTCTCCGCTCGACGGCCGATCGATCGGCCCATTGAAAAGGTCATTGACTATTATGCGACCGAGGAGAGTCGGTTGGCAGCCGAGGTGGAAGAGTATGAAGTCACCGACAACCTTGAGCGATGTTTCCGCAAGTTCCTGGATGTCTATGGCGACGGAGTACGCGGTGGCAGAGTCGCGGAAATCGGCATCTGGGTATCAGGATTTTACGGGTCAGGGAAAAGCTCCTTCACCAAGTATCTCGGGTTCGCGCTCGATCCCGAGAGGAAGGTTGCTGGTCGGCTGTTCCTCGATTTGCTCTGCGAACGTCTGAAATCAGCCGATGTGCAAGCGAGTTTGCGGACGCTCGCCAAGCAGCAGCCCACAACTGTGATCTTGCTCGACTTGGGGGCGGAACAACTGGTCGAAAATGCATCGGCACCCGTTTCGACGGTCCTCTATTGGAAGGTCCTCCAATGGGCCGGCTATTCAAAAGAAAAGAAGCTTGCGTACCTGGAGTTCACTCTGGATGCGAAGGGGTTAACGGAGAAATTTCGAGAGCTCTATCGAAAGAAATTCGGCGAAGAATGGGAGGCGATCCACAATGACCCTCTTATAGGTGTCGCCCGAGCCGCTCAAATTGTCCCTCAGGTACTGCCCACCGACTTCCCGACTTCGGACAGCTTCAGTAAACACAGATTCGATGAAGCCCTAGATGTACGGACCAGGGCACAGCAAATGATTGGCATAGTTCGGAAGAAAACTGGCAAAGAGAATATCCTCTTCCTGATCGATGAAGCCGGACAGTATGTTGCACCGCGTGGCGAACTCATCCTGAATCTAGATGGGCTAGCCCGCAGCTTAAAGGAACTGGGACAGGGCAAGGTCTGGATTGCCGCGACGGGACAGCAAACACTCGCAGAGATTGTCGAGAAGGCAGCTCACAACTCGGCTGAATTGAACAAGCTTAGAGACCGGTTCCCTATTTCAATCGAACTAGATGCTCATGACATTCGCGAGATCACTTATCGCCGGCTGTTGACCAAAGCGCCTGAGGGGGAACGTCGCCTGAAGGATGAGTTTGGAAAACAAGGACAAGCACTTGTCACTCATACCCAACTGGAAGGAACTGCGCTCTTTAAGGGCGCGCCTGATGCAGACACCTTCGCAAGACTCTATCCTCTCCTTCCGCAGCACTTTGACCTGCTGCTTGAACTCATTCGGACATTAGCCCGATCTACTGGTGGAATCGGACTACGATCAGCGATTCGAGTGATCCAGGACTTGCTCGTTGACGTGAGCAAGGTGTTGCCCGCATCAACGACAAAGATTGCAGATCGGCCCATCGGGCACCTGACGTGCATCGACGACTGCTTCGATACGCTACGTGCTGACATTGGGAAAGTGCTGCCGCATGTGGCCATGGGAGCAGATCGAGTTGCAAAGGTATTCCCAACCAACGCCTTGGCGATTCGTGTTGCGAAGGCCATCGCGGCGGTTCAAGCCATCGAGGGCTTCCCGAAGACACCAGAGAACATTGCGGCGCTTCTGTACCCCAAACTGGGATCTCCATCATTGCTCAATGACGTGCGAGAGACGCTCCTGAAACTGGCAGAAGACAAAGAGTGCAGTATCACGAAAGACCCTACAGGCGGCTATCTATATCTCAGCGAAGGGGTGAAACCGCTTCGCGACAAACGGAATGCCTATGTGCCTACCTCCGCAGAAATGAATCAAGAGCGGAGCAAGGTGCTTCAGGCTCTTATCGACCCTCCTCCATCCGCCAAAATTGAAAACATCAAAGAAGTGAAAGCCGGGGTTCGATTCGGGAAAGTTTCCGTGGTTGATCCCGATGCGGAAGTCCAGTTTCATATCATTGCGGTCGACGGCAATCTTTTTCCCGAACGTCGCACGGAACTGCTCGGTCAAACGAATGCCCAGCCAGAGTATAAGAAAGCCATTGCGTGGTTGGTTTCGTTGCCCGCCGAGATCGATGATCAATTAGCCGAAATCTGCCGTTCAGAGCAAATGCTACGCACCACATCTGAACGAGATGCGGACCGTGATGTGGCGCAGTTTCTTCGTGCAGAGCGGCGGCGGGCCGAGGAAGCACGCGACCGAGCCAAGAAACTGATCGAAGCAGCGCTATTAGCGGGAACATTTATCTTTCTCGGCAGACCCAGAGCCGTGACTGAAGCAGGAGCCACGCTCGAAGCATCAACCAGGGGCCAGCTTGCCGAGGCGGCAAATGAAATCTTTCCCTATCTTCGATTGGTGCCCATTCGACCTTCAACGGAGGTAGCAGCCAAGTTTCTGAGCATCGAGCGGTTAGACAGGATGACAAGTGACTTGGACCCCCTGCGCCTCGTTCAGGTAAGAGCCACTCCCCCAAAAATCGATTTGAGCCACGCCGCGCTCGCAGAGACCCTGAGGGCGTTTCAGGAAAAGGTTGATCAGTTGGGAACGGGTCGGATTCAGGGCAGCGCGCTGCAAGACAGTTTTTCCTCATCGCCCTATGGATGGACAAAGGATGCGACTCGATATCTTTTTGCCGCACTATTTGTGGCTGGCGAGGTAGAGCTGCACACGCCCGAGGGCGTCATCAAGACCGCAGGACCGGCGGCGCAAGAGGCCTTCAAATCGACGCTGACATTCAACCGCGTTGGAGTTTCGCGTCGCAATGGACGCCCCTCGTTGGAGGCACTGGACAGAGCCGCGACCAATCTCCAGTCAATGTTTGGAATTGAGGTCCTTCAGCTCGAAGATCACATCAGCCGAGCAGTGCGGGCGCAGATCCCTGAACTCATTGAGAAAGTGGCCTCGCTTCCTGATCGTCTTCGACTATTGGGCCTCTCTGGAGAAGGACGAGCCCGTCATCTGTTGGAAACCGCAACGGACTTGCTTAAGCAAGATGCGAGCGCCGCGACTGCATTGCTAGGAGGAACTGACTGTTCCATCCCTGCTGATGTGAAATGGGCAAAAGCGGTCACGGATGCCCTCAGTGGCGGCGCGGAAACCGAAATTGCCAACGCCCAATCCCTCCAAACCAGCCTGGCTGAACTCTATGAACTGTTCCCATCAATTGGAAAAACGCTGATATCTTCGTCTGACGAAGCAGCCATTCGAGAAATACTCGGATCAGAGAACTGTCATGAGCATCTGCCAGCTCTGCGGGCAGCGATCCGTTCGACAGTCGATCGAGTGAAGGCCGCATATGCCTCGCATCGAGCTGGCTATGGAGCGGCACTTCATTCGAATATCAAAGCACTCGAGGCGATGCCTGAGTGGACTCGAGTAGCTGCGGAAGACCGTGAAGAAATTGCAGACAAGTTCAGAATTGCTGAGATCGCAGAAACACCTGCTGACGGGAGACTGGTCTCGGCTTTCCGGCTTCTGCTCACCCGAGCAGCAGGGCTAGCCTCCTTGCGAAAAGAGGCTGAGGAGGAAGTGCGACGGAGAACTCCCGTACAATCCACCCCACCTGCCCCCCCTGGAACAGTGACAGAAGAAGTCATAGACATGGCCGATCTCATCCCACCAGACGCGATTAGAACAAAAGCCGACTTGGACGCCTGGATTACAAGTTTGCGGTCTCGCCTAGAGGAGCTACTCAAGGCGAGCAAAGTGATCCGCTTGGGCAGGGGAAGACCAAACGTATGAGTTTCGACAAAGCCACGAGAAATGCGCTTGCCAAGTTGGTGGCAGAATGCCGGCGGCTACTAACCGCTGACATTCGCGACCAACTCCAGCGGACCTATGGGCTCCAGCCAGATGGGACAGCGCTCCCGATTGCGAACCTTCAGCACCTCGATGAGCCCGGAATTGAAATCGCTCGTGAATTGCGGGTTTGGCAGGATCACTTGGCTTCAACCGAACCGGGTACTGAGCAGAAACGGCACATCGCCGCCTTCGACCGGTTAGCGCAAGAAACCGCGTTCACTTCACTGAATCGACTTGCCGCACTTCGGCTTTCCGAAGAACGAGGCCACATCCTGGAATGTGTCCGTCGAGGGAAAGAATCTGATGGGTTTGCGTTATATGAACAGTTGTCCGGTGGAGCGCTAGGGTCTCGCGGGGAGACCTATCGTCAGTTTCTGCAGCGCGTCTTTGATGAATTGGCTCAAGATCTCGGAGTGCTGTTTGACCGACGACAACCGCAATCCCTAGTGTTTCCTGGCGAGCTGTGTCTTGAGGAAGTCCTCGCTCTTCTAAACGATCAGGCACTTCGGCATCTCTGGCAGGAGGACGAAACAATTGGTTGGATCTATCAGTGCTACAACTCCCAAGAAGAACGGCGGCGGATGCGCGAGGAGTCTGCGGCCCCGCGGAATAGCCACGAATTAGCGGTGCGGAATCAGTTCTTTACGCCTCGCTATGTGGTCGAGTTTCTCACCGATAACACGCTGGGCCGTATCTGGTACGAAATGACTATGGGGGCCACTAGCCTCAAGGACAAATGCCGGTACCTGGTTCGAAGACCGAGCGAGATAATCCTAGGTCCAGGGGAAGATCCTCCGGCAAACGCCCAACAAGAGGAAACGCCCAGCAAGAGCCAGGAGGAGTTGCTGGGAGAGCCAGTCTACATTCCGCATCGCTCGCTCAAAGATCCGCGGGAGATTCGATTGCTCGACCCAGCCTGCGGGTCCATGCATTTCGGCCTCTATGCGTTCGACCTCTTTGAGGTCATGTATGAAGAAGTTTGGGACAATTACCCTGATCTGCTTGCCGATCTGCGGAAAAATATCACCGACAAGCGTGAGTTTCTTAAACTCGTTCCGAAGCTCATCATCGAGCATAACCTGCACGGAATCGACATCGATCCACGTTGTACGCAGATCGCCGGCTTATCGCTCTGGTTGCGAGCGCAGAAGGCGTGGCAGCGACTTGGACTGAAGCTGGCCGAGCGGCCACGAATCGCCAGATCTAACATTGTCTGTGCCGAACCGATGCCGGGAGAGAAAGAATTGCTCCGTGAGTTCACGCCGCGATTGGAAAGCCCGGCCATTGGGCAACTGGTGGAATTGGTCTTCGATAAAATGCAACTAGCTGGAGAAGCTGGTTCTCTGCTGAAAATCGAAGAGGAAATCAAGTCGGTTGTGGCTCAGGCCAAGGCGCTGTGGAAGCAAGGGCCGAAGTATGAACAGGTCAAGCTCTTTGGGGACATTCCAGGAAAGCCAGAGCAACAAGAGTTCAAGCTCGATCTGTCAGGGGTCACAGACGAGCAATTCTGGGAGAAGGCTGAAGAACGGATCTACACAGCTCTGCGTGACTATGCTGATCTGGCACAGAATGGCAACGGATACCAAAGACAACTGTTTGCGGAGGATGCTGCACGTGGCTTTGCTTTCATCGACCTCTGCCGAAGACGCTACGACGTAGTCCTCATGAATCCGCCATTCGGGGAGTTCTCAATGCAGTGGAAGGACGAAGCAAAGGAAGCTTATCCAAACAGCTACAACGACATTCTCGGCGCTTTCATAGACTCATTTCTCCACAGGCTCCATTTCCATGGGAGGCTAGGCGCGATCACGTCACGAACGTGTTTCTTCCTAACAAGCTTCACCGACTGGAGAAACAAGGTGATTCTTGCCGATGCGGCATTAAGTGTCGTAGCCGACTTAGGTCAGGGAGTTATGGACAACGCTATGGTAGAAGCAGCCGCTTATGTTATGGAACGGGCGCAACCTGTGGCAGTCATCCCATTTGTGCGTGCAATCGCGGAGCGAGAACGTGAGCCCGTGCTATGTGTGTGTGTCAATTCATTCAATTTAGGTAAGTTAGAATCTCGCTTGCTACTTGCCTGCCAAGACACGTTCAAAAAGCTGCCCGACTCTCCGTTCGTTTACTGGACGACCGATGACGATCTCAATTGTTTTAGTCGTCTACAGCAGTTTGAGCCTCATGCTGGCCTGGTTCGGCAGGGTTTATCCACTTCAGACAACCCTAGATTTGTAAGAGCAATTTGGGAAATATCCCCTGAGGACACGATATTTATCTACTTTCCGACTAATGGCGACGACTTTTGCCGCCTTGATGACCCCATTGTTAAGGCGTATTTCCGTCGCCGTTATCGCGGGACTCCACGATGGGCGTTTCATGTTATGGCTGGGACCTCTCAGCCGTGGTATTCACCGATTACAGTGATGGTCAATTTTGGCAATAATGGTGCTGAGTTAGCTAATTTCCGTGACGCCCATGGCAGACAAAAAGGGGTATTGCGCAATGCAGTGTTCTATCATCGGCCCGGATTTAGCTGGACACGTCGTGCCACACGCTTCTATCCATACCTAATTCCAGGAAACTGCATACCGTCTGCTAGCCGATACATGGCATTCCCAAACAAAGGCCAGGAATACGTAGCTTTGGGTGTTTCTGCTTCCCTGATCGCATCAGCGTTTATGCGTTTTTATGGAGAAAAATTCGAATGGCCAAACTTCCTGGTTGAGAATCTGAAGATGCTCCCGATGCCTGACTTGGATGGAGAGACCAATAAAACTCTACGTGATCATATCGTAGGTGAGATCGAGCGACGTCGACAGGCATATCAGAACCATGAGCCTTTTCACGAGTTTCTGTTACCCGCTAGGGTCAGGGATTTCTCTGGCAATGGGCGGTCGCTCGTTTTCGATGCAACCAATCTGCTTGGCAACGAGTGCGAGCGTATGGTTGAGAACGCATATGGTTTTGACATCGATGCCGCCGCTCGCGTCAAGCGCGACGTGCTGGAGGCACTGGC
Source organism: uncultured Chloracidobacterium sp. (assembly GCA_964626895.1). Taxonomy (GTDB): domain Bacteria; phylum Acidobacteriota; class Blastocatellia; order Pyrinomonadales; family Pyrinomonadaceae; genus PSRF01. The sequence continues at coordinate 9,261 of CAZVHN010000456.1, forward strand.
TTTTCAAAGCAGCGATTTTGCTACCGGTGAAGCGACGGAGAATGACGATGACGAAGATGACGCAGACGATATTATCCTAGATTATTCAGAAAAATCACATGCAGGCGCGTTGGTGTCTTATGCTCTTGGCACGGCTCTCGGCCGCTGGGACATCCGTTTTGCCACGGGCGAGAAGCAGGCACCTGAGCTACCCGACCCGTTCGCGCCGTTACCGGTCTGTCCGCCCGGGATGCTGCAGAATGCCCAATGCCTTCCAGCGACATCTGCTGATGTACCAGCCGATTATCCGCTTCGAATTTCGTGGCCGGGCATTCTTGTGGACGATGCGAACCATCCGGAGGATATCGCGCGCCGAATGCACCAGGTTCTCGAAGTGATCTGGAAGGATCGGGCTGAGGCCATTGAACATGAAGCCTGTGAAATCTTGGGCGCACACTCGCTTCGTGAGTATTTCAGTAAGCCCAATGGATTCTTTGCCGACCATCTCAAACGGTATTCAAAGAGCCGCCGGCAAGCCCCGATTTATTGGCCACTATCCAGCGCGTCCGGAAGCTACACCGTTTGGATTTATTATCATCGATTGAACGACGACTTTCTCTATAAGGTAGTGAATGATTATGTTACTCCGAAAGTCTATGAGACCGAAAAGCGTTTTGCGCAGATTGAGACTGATCTCCAAAGAGCGACAGGACGTGAAGCGACGAACTTGCGTGAGGCATTCGAGGAGAACAAGTCCTTCTTGGCCGAGTTGCAGGGCTTCAAAGCCGAGCTGCTGCGGGTGGCTGAAATGCCCTACAAGCCGAATCTGAATGACGGCGTGCTGATTACCGCGGCTCCGCTCTGGAAGCTGTTTCGGCTCCCCAAGTGGCGTAAGGATCTTAAGGAATGTTGGGAGCAGCTCGAAGCGGGGAATTACGACTGGGCGCACTTAGCTTGTTCGGTCTGGCCCGAGCGTGTGCAGGAGAAGTGCAAGAAAGATCGGTCGCTGGCTATCGCCCATGATCTGGAGAGCCTCTGCGAAATGAGGCCACGGGCGGAAAGCTCGGGGTCACGTCAAAAACGCAAGGCGAAAGCAGCTGTGCCGGCGGAGTCTTAGCAGATATTTGTTTACTGAGCCCGTAAGACACTATGAGCCTGACGAGTTACATCCGGAAGCGACTCGCTGACCTGCTCGAAGAGCATCGGGTCGTTGTTTGGTTCGATAGCGAGCAGGCCTTTGGCGAGATCGCTCAGTCATTCTCGCTGCCCAGTTGCCGAGTCGTGTCAGCTGCAGACTCTCAACTCAGCGCCCGCTTTCAAGCGGATGAGTTGGTCAGGCTCATCAATGATGCGAATCGTCCCACAGACAAGAATGCCAAGGTGCTGGTCTATGTGCCGCGGATGAGTGGGGCTTCTGAGGAGGAGCAGGTGCAAGATCCCTTTGAAGCTCTGGCTCGGATCGGAGTGGCTTTCGGGGCCCATGAAGCTGAGCACCTCCCATCACTTGCCCGGCAAGCGATGCCACAGCGTATGGCTGAAATCGATCGCTTATTCAAGGAAGGCCGGCCCACCGTCTCTCTTCTCGAAGGGCTTGGGGACGGGAATCGGTATCCTCTTCTCGAAGAGGCTACAGGCACAGACTCAGTAGTCGAAGCCACAGCTCAGTTGCTTTGTCGTCCTGAGTGGATTCAGAAGATCAAGGCTGTTCCAGGAGCATCCGAAGAGTTGCTTCGTTTGCTTCGTGCTGAGTTAGGCTTCGCGCAGCCGCAGGACACAAGAAGTGTTGATTCCCTTATAGACCCCCTCGGTCGCTATGTGCTGTTCTCCGAGTTCGTGTTTGATTGCCCGAGCTTGCTCCCCGATGCCTTGGCCTGCATCGCTCGTGCCGACGCACCATTCCGTGATGTGGTGTACGCAATCTGCGACCGCATACGAGGCTCTGACGACACCCGCGACGGGTATATTCGTTTAGCCACCGGCCTCGAAAAGGCTCTTCGTCTTCCAGCTCTTACTTCTGACCTCTCTGAATTGGGGGTTCGAGATACGTTTCCGTTTGAGGAGCGGGTATACCTATCCCGTCTCGTGACTTTCTCTCAAGCTGGGGATTTGTCTTCTGCTCGTGTGATCGTTCAGCAACGGCGGAAGTCGGTTTGGCATTCTCTTCCTGAGCGAGCCCTCCTGTGGAAACTCGCGGAGCGCTGCGTGGACTTCTTGCAAGCGGCTGTTGCCTGGACTGACCGCAAGCCCAAATCTGAATCCCCGGTGCGCGGCTGGATTGACGCCTATACAGCAACGGATGGCCTCTGGCTCGTCGATCGCCATCAACGAGTAGTCGAACAAGGTGCCGCCGAGTGTGTCGAGCACGCCGAGGTGACAGACTTGATCACGCTATGCCGACAGCGCTATCGCGAGGTGGTTGAGACGACACAGACCGATTTCCTTCAAGCTGTCGGTCGGGAAGGCTGGCCACCAGATGGAGTCAGACGGCAGACGCAGACGTTTAACGCACATGTTGCTCCAGCACTCATGGAGCGTAGGAAAGTTGCGTACTTCCTTGTCGATGCACTGCGGTACGAGATGGGGCGTGATCTGGCGCTCGTGCTCGAATCGTTTGGCCCTGTGAGTGTGAGCGGCGCTGTGACCGTTCTTCCGACGACAACGCCTTGTGGAATGGCTGCTCTGATGCCAGGTGCTGATGGGGCGATTACTCTGGTCGAAGATAGAGATGACTTGACACCGGCTCTCGCTGGCCGTCTCCTGGCAGGCTCGAAAGAGCGAATGGCTTTACTCAAAGAACAGTATGGTGACCGTTTCCGTGATCTGACGCTTGCTGATCTGCTCTCAGCCAGTCAGAAGAAACTTCAAGGGCTTATTGCAAGTGCGGACTTTCTCGTGGTCCGCACGCAGGATATTGATGCCTTAGGAGAGGGACCAAGCCTCTATCTTGCACGCAAGTTCATGTCTGGCATACTCGAGGATGTTAGACATGCAACCGGCCGGCTCGCAGCGCTCGGATTTGAAACCTTTGTATATGCCGCCGATCATGGTCATATCCTTCTTCCTGAGGTGCCCCCCGGCGATGTCGTTGCTGAACCTCCAGGTGCCTGGAAGAAGGCCAAGCGTCGTTGCCGTCTCGGCAGTAGCCACAGTAGCTCACCCGGAGTCATCGTGTTCCCTGCATCTCGCATGGGGATTGTGGGGCCAGTGCATGACTTCGTTGTGACCACTGGCTTCCGAGTGTTTTCTGCTGGCGAAGGATACTTTCACGAAGGTCTCTCTCTCCAGGAATGTCTGATCCCAGTCGTTGTCCTCCAAGCACGAGAGCAAACTACCGGGCAATCTGAGCACGTCCAAGTCGAAATACGTTATCGGTCAGAGTCGTTTACTAGCAAAGTCGTTGGGTTGAAGGTAGGGTTCAATTCTCTCTTTGAGTCTTCTCTAACGATTCGCTTTGAGGCATACGACGGTGCCGGCTCCAAGGCGAAGGTCGTGGGAAAGGCAGCGGATTGTGATGCGAGAGATCCAGCCACGGGGCTGGTGACCTTGGTGAAGGGCGCGGAAAGCCAAATCCCGCTTCGATTGGACGATGATTTCCAGGGAGAGGTCATTGAGGTTCGTGCTATCGATCCAGCTACTGGCGCTGTCTTCCACCGACTCAAGCTCAAGAATGCTGCAATGGAGTAACCACGAGGGGTATCCCAATGGAATCTGACGCGCTCGATATAAAACTGACGCGAGTCTTCTCCGGGAAAGTGGTACGCAAGGATCTTCTCCACCAGATTAAGGGTGGCGAGAACGTCCCTTCCTATGTCTTGGAGTACCTCCTTGGAAAGTACTGTGCCTCCGACGATCCGAATGAAATCCGGGTCGGCATCGAGGCGGTGAAGGAAACACTGAAGACTAATTACTTCCGCCATGACGAAGCCAACAAAGCCCAGTCTTCGGTCGAGAAGAATGGCCGTCACCGTTTCATTGATCGTGTAGAGGTAAGGTTTCTTCCCAGTGAATCCAAGTATTGGGCCTCGCTCGATAACTTTGGGTATACCAGGATTCACATCCCAGACGACTTCCACCGGCGGTATGAGCGCCTGCTGGAAGGAGGAATTTGGGCTATCGTCGATGTTGAGTTCAGACCCAATGAGGACGGTGCGAAGGGTAGCCCGTTTCATATTATTGAACTGAAGCCAATCCAATTGGCCCGCTTTGATTTCGATGATTACTGCATAGGACGCAAAGAGTTCTCCACGGATGAGTGGATTGATGCGCTGCTGCGGAGTGTGGGGCTTGAACCGACTCGGTTCGATCGTCGCCTGAAATTGCTCTTGCTGGCTCGACTGCTGCCTTTCGTCGAAAAGAACTACAATTTCATCGAACTAGGTCCTCGTGGGACCGGGAAGTCCTACGCCTTCAGCGAAATGTCTCCCTACTGCATTCTCATCTCAGGGGGAAAGGCTAGCAGCGCGAACCTCTTTTACAACAATGCGCGGCGGAAGGTGGGCCTCGTTGGATTTTGGGATGTTGTGGCGTTTGATGAAGTCGGTGGGATGAAGGTGACTGATGCCGACACGATTCAGATCATGAAAGATTACATGGCCAACGGTCGTTTTAGCCGAGGTGTGACACAAGTCCATGCCGATGCCTCGCTGGTTTTTCTTGGGAATCTGAACCAACCCGTTGAAGTGCTGGTGCAGAGTAGTGCGACGGACCTGTTCCAACCCCTGCCCAAGGAGTTTGACCTGGCGGTCATCGATCGTTTCCACTTTTACATGCCTGGGTGGGAAGTGCCGAAGAACTCAAAAGATATCCTCACCACGCATTATGGGTTTGTGACGGACTACCTGGCGGAAGCGTTTCGAACTCTCCGAAAAGAGAATCGGATCGATTCTGTTGAACCGTTCTACCGCCTGGGCTCTCATGTCGAGGGCCGGGATGCGATTGCGGTCAAAAGAACCGTCAGCGGCTTTCTCAAACTTCTTCATCCAGACGGCCAGCATACAAAGGAAGATGTACGCGACTATCTCGAATTAGCCCTTGAATCGCGACGGCGCGTGAAGGAGCAGCTCAAAAAACGAGGCTCGTTTGAGTTCTATAAGACGAGCTTTTCCTACATTGATCAGGACGATGGAATTGAACGAACTGTCGGGGTGCCAGAACAAGGCGGGAAAGGGAGCATTTCTCAAGACCCGCTTCCGCCGGGTTCTGTCTATACCGCAGGCTCCGATGCTGAGGGCAAAGTGGGTCTTTTCCGTCTCGAGGTCACTCTGACTGCCGGGAGTGGGAAGGTTCGCACCCCTGCCGGCTTGGACAAGGGATTAAAGGAGTCCCTGAATCGAGCAGCTAGTTATCTGCAGTCCGTAAAAGACAAGCTCGGATTGGCGCCCACCCTAGCGCAAAAGGATATTTGTGCCGAGGCTGTTGATCTCTCAGGCGCTCGAATCGAATGCGCGTGTGGCGTCGCTTTCTTTGTAGCACTCATGTCGGCCATCCAGAATCGGAGAATCCAAGCAGGCACTGTCGTTCTTGGAGATCTCACGATACAGGGCAATTTGAAAGGCCTTCTATCCATCACTGAGCCTCTCCAAGTGGCAGTTGAAAACGGTGCGATGCGGGCTCTTGTCCCCATCTCGAATAAGGCACAATTCAACGCTCTCCCCGAAGAGGTGGTTGAGAAACTCGATGTGATATTTTACGGAGATGTAGACCGGGCAGTGGTCAAAGCAATTGAGCTGTAGTTTTTCAAATGGCAAAAAAGAAACAATCGACATCGATAGCCCGGTTCGTTCTTGGTGTTGATTTGGACGGCGTAGTCGCTGACTTTTACGGGCGGCTGCGTGTGATTGCTGCGGAGTTTCTCGGCGTACCACTCGACACCCTTCCGGAAAAGGTCAGATATGGTCTCCCGGAGTGGAAGCTAAAGCGAGTTGGTGGGTACGAGGCGCTCCATCGTTTTGCCGTCACGCAGCGCAATTTGTTTCGAGAGTTAGTACCTTTACCCGGAGCACCTGCGGTTATCCGACGTCTCTCCGCCAAAAATGTCCGAATTCGGATAATTACCCATCGCCTTTTTATCAAGTTTTTCCACCTAGAAACAGTGCAGCAAACCACTGAGTGGCTTGATCATCATGGAATTCCATATTGGGACTTGTGTTTCATGCGAGACAAGGCCGATGTTGGTGCGAATCTCTACATCGAAGATTCTCCTGGCAATGTGCAATCGCTCCGCGCGAATGGGCATCCGACGATTGTATTTACCAATTCGACAAATTTGGAATTGCCGGGTCCACGTGCCAATTCTTGGGAGGAAGTTGAGGACCTCGTCCTTCACGACATAGACAAATGGAAACGGAGAGCTGATCAGAAGAAGGGCCACTCTGGAACCTGATCCTAATCAAGCCTGCTCCACTCCAACTGTCGACAGGTAAATATATCCACGAAATGATCTTGCGGGTCGCATGTTTATGCCAAATCAGGTGGCGCTTCGCAGTGCAATTGTAGATGCGTGGCAACGCCTATGTAATCGTGTTGAGACTCAGCGGAATTTGGACTTCGACCATGAATTCACTCTGCAGTTTCATCTCGCATGGGAGGTCGCTCGAAGTTTCTCCTTCTCGGATGAATTAAACGTTCGTTTCGAAGTTCCATGTGGCCGAGATCCAAACGGGGAGGTCATTCGTTTGGATCTCTTATTCTGGACTAATCCCGAAGCCAAGGTGGCCGTAGAGCTTAAGGCGCCCATTCGATCCGAGTCGGGAATGAATTCTGCCATGACACAATTCCGGATGCGGTTTTACCGTGATCTCCATCGCCTTCATCACCTCACTGAATGCCGGATAAACGGGATAACTCTGGGCTGCTTTTTAGCTGTAGTAAATGAGAAGGGCTATTTACTGGAACGAGGCCAACGCGTGAATCTGCCATATCGCACCTATCATGGTGTTCGCATCCCTGCTGGGACGGTAATTCCGCCTGTGCCTGGTCCCAACGGGTATCCCTACGAGTTGAGAATGCCGCCACACGAGGTGACATGGAAATGGATGTGCGAAACATTTGGAGCGGATGTTAGGCAGTTGAATGGCATGCGGTATTTCTGGCTGCATCCTATATTTGTTGAGGCACTGTGAGTGAGGCGACAATCTTACCAGGATCATTGACCTTGGAGATCGCCGAAATGCACGATGCGCTCGGGATGTGGGCGCCGGCCGTATTCTTCCCTAAATGGAAAGTCACAATCGAGAACTGACCTGTCCGAAATTACGTGGGCACAGCAGAACGCTGGAGAGAAAATTATGGCATTCGAGAGACCCATCACAGTTCAGGAAGCGGTCGAGAACATTCACGCGAAGAAATATCTTCTGCCAGCCATCCAACGTGAAGTCGTGTGGGACGTTGAGCAGATCGCGAAACTTTTCGATTCGCTCATGCGCGATTATCCAATTGGTTCGTTTTTATTCTGGCACGTTGATAGGAAGAACTCAGGTAAGTATCAGTTTTATGAGTTCATGCGGAACTTCCACGAAAGCAAGAACCGCCACAACCCGAAAGCCAATGTCAGCGGCGAAGACGACATCACTGCCATCCTTGATGGACAGCAACGTCTGACATCTCTCTACATCGGCCTGAAGGGCTCATATGCTTATAAAGAACCATGGAAAAGATGGGATAATCCGCAGGCGTTTCCGATTCGTCGACTGTATCTGAATCTGTTGGAGCGGGCGCAAGAAGATCGCGATGACTTGTTGTATGACTTCGCTTTTCTCACAGAAGAAGAAGCTAAAAAGCCGAAAAAGAACACGTTCTGGTTCAGAGTCAGCGATACTCTCGGCATTAAGAGCCCAGCGGAGGTGAATGACTACCTCTTGGAAAATGAGGTGATGGAGAATAAACCCAAAGAGCAGGCAAAGTTTGCGAATCAAGCGCTCTTCAAGCTCTGGGAGGTCGTTCACAAGACCCCGGTCATCAACTACTTTTTGGAGAAGGACGAGAGCCTCGACAAAGTGTTGAACATCTTCATCCGAGTGAACAGCGGTGGAACAATTCTCAGCTACTCCGACTTACTCCTTTCGATTGCCTCAGCCCAATGGAAACAGCGAGATGCGAGGGAGGAAGTCACTACCTTTGTCGATGAGCTGAATTCTGTTGGGGATGGATTCAATTTCGACAAGGATCTGGTTCTCAAAAGTTGCCTTGTGCTCGGTGACTTCAATGACATCGCCTTCAAGGTGGATAACTTCAACAAGGCGAACATGCTTCAGATTGAAAAACAGTGGGATGAGATCACGACTGCTCTACGGTATGCGGTGACGCTTGTTTCTGCATTTGGATACAGCCGAGCCACACTAATAGCCAGCAACGCCATTATCCCGATTGCGTACTACCTTCTGAAAAAAGGATTGCCCAAGAACTACGATCAAGCACAGCGATTTGAGTCGGATCGGAAGGCTGTTCGGCAATGGCTAATCTTCTCATTGGTAAAAAGGGTATTCGGCGGTGTGCCCGATACAGTGCTTCGTCCCGTTCGGGAGATTCTGCGAATAAATACCAACTCCTTCCCGCTTGATGAGATTAAGACCAAGTTCAAAGGGACGAACAAAGACCTTCAGTTTACAAAGGACAACATCGAGAATCTGCTCCAGCTAAAGTATGGAGAGGGCTATACTTTCTCGACGTTAGCGTTGCTGTATCCCACACTTGATTTCCGCAATAAATTCCACATTGACCATATCCACGCTCGCAGCTTCTTCACACGGGTGAAACTCAAGAAGGAGGGTGTTGCAGAAGACGACCTTGATTTTTTCATGGATGCAGCGGACAGGCTCCCAAACCTGCAACTTCTTGAGGGAGTCGCCAACCAAGAGAAACTGGCTTTGAGGTTCGAAGAATGGCTGCAACGGACTTGTCGATCCAAGCAAGCACGGGCCGACTTCTACACGAAGCATTATATCCCCGACGTTGATCTGTCCCTTATAAACTTCCGTGGGGTTTTCAAGGAGCGAAGAGCCGCCCTCAAAGCCCGCCTTGTAGACATTCTTCAAGGGGTGTGAAGAGCCTCTATCCTAGCCTGGCGGCTTCTACGATTCTCACTGTTTTCTATTCTAAACCGCCGAAGCAAGAGCGATTGAATTATCTTTGGAGCAATAAAGGTGTCCAATTGTTCCTCGCTTGCGCTGATCTCCAGGCGGGGAGTAGGCTGACCCTACTGGTTGCTACGCTTTGCGGAGGCTCGCGATGTGGGTTGTGTTCCTCCTCCTTCTGCTCCTGCCACTACCTCTCTCCGTCCATGCGGAAGACCTCGGCGAACTGAGCGCGAATCCCACCGGTCTCTCTGGTTCATTTAGTTTGTTTGGCTCATTTGGTTTCTTTGGTTTCCCGATCAGCCAACCAAATGAACGAGACAAACTAAACAAACCAGATAAATCCGTTCTCGGTCCGGCCAACCAGACAAACTAAATAAACCAAACAAACGAAACAAACCAGTTTGGTCTCTCCCTACCGCCGCGGCCTGCGAATTGAAGGACGCTGAATTATTCGCTGTATCGCTCCATGGGTCTTATGACTGCTTGAGACCTCAGTCCTATACCGCGGTTCACGGATTTATTGCCGCAGTCCTCAGTTAATGATTCTTCGATCATGTCGACACCCGATCAATAACAAGTAGAGCCTCGTATTCACTAGGCAAGTTCTGAAGTGAGG
>CAZVHN010000457.1:0-6602 GCA_964626895.1 uncultured Chloracidobacterium sp.
TGCGCCTGGTCCCGGAGGTGGTGCGCCTGGTTCGCTGTACTGATTGTCGGACGCCGCTCCCGCCGCCACCGTAAAGCCGAGGCCATTATTTGCAATCAGCTCGTTGGGCACAGCAAATACCAGAGAGGACAATAAATCGTCGCTAATCGGCTCTCCAAATTCACGGAATACCCTTGATACCGCTGCCAAAGATTCAAGTCGCAAACGATTATTCATCTGAAATCTGAAGCGTAGGTTTTCAGCTTCTCGCAAAGATTCACGTTCTTCCATGGAAACGATCTCCTTTCAAAGAGAGACAACAAAAGGTCGGACATCTCGACGCTGAACAAAATGTTTCGCTCGCTGGTTGATTGCAGCGGAGTCTATCTGCAATATTTGGATCTTTCAAATAAATAGGTGACGACACTTGAGGACGCACCTAGTTTACGCCTTTGACTAAATAGAGGTCAGAAAGATATCGGGTAAATGCGTAGATGTATCCCCTGCCGTCAGGTGTCATAAAAACGTTAATAGGGCCGCGAATGCCTGCAAGATCAGCAGGCATTATTTCTTCCACAAGTTCTTTTTGTCCGGTTGCGAGGTTGAGTTTGAAAAGCTTCAGCGGCCGTTCTCTGTGCCGATAGACATAGAGAGATCGCCCGTCGAGTGCCCAGCGAATTACTCGATCCTCATCCTCAAGGCCAAGGATCGGACGGGGATCCCCTCCGTTCAGAGGGTAAACTGCGAGGGCCTTTTTTTCGGCCAGATCTCGAGCCAAAAGGAACTGTCCATCAGGGGAAACAAGGGTCCCCGAAAAGCCATCAGGTGTCACGGGGCGCAGTGCTCCCCCATCAACATTTTGAAGATAACTGCGTAGCGAGCGTCCGGATTCTTTGCCACTGAAAACGATGGTTTTGCCGTCCGGCAACCACGATGTGCCATAGCCAAACTGCTCGATGCCAAAGGTCTCGAAACGTTTCGCTTTTCCGGCGCCGGTAGGCAAGATAAGTATCTGGGGCGGCGAAGAAAGAATTGAAGAAACCCACTTACCGTCCGGCGAGAAACCTCCACCATACCCATCGCCGAGTTGGATGGCAGGGGTGCCATCCGTCTTGCGAAGATAGACATTATAATTAGTGCCGCTGCTCTGGCCAAAGTGAGTGAATATGAAGGTTTTGCCATCGTTGGATAGATCGTTAATTCTGACCCGATTTAGCCACGAGAGATCACGTTCTTTAGTTTCATCGGGAACTAAACAGGAAATTGGAGTCGACTCATTATCTCCAGTAAGCAACACCAGCCCCTCACGTGAGATATCATGAAGCCTTAGACTTATCGGCGCCCGGGCTACAACCCTTTCTTTTCCCGAACGCGTCACGGCATACAATGCCTGCGCTTCTCCCGACCTCGTGGCCGTAAACCAAATCTCGTCGCCGGCTGGCGACCAGGCAAGGCCCTCCTCCCCAGCCCAATCACCAGAGAGCTTTTTCCCTTGACCGTTTGCATCGATAAGCATTACTGAGCCGCGATTATCGCCGGGAACGGGGTGATCAAGAAAAGCCACCGCATCACCTTTGGGAGAAACGCGCGGGTTACTAATATACCCATCCGTTTCATACAGAACTTTGCCGATAGGATATTCGAGATGATTGCGGTCCTGATCGAAACGAACGACGGCGAGGCTGCCATCCGGACCCCAATCGGCTTCCTGAACATTCTCCAGCATTTCGCGGGCGGCGCCTCCGCCGAGAGGCATGCGCGCTAATGTGCCTCGTCTGATCGAGTGGTAAAGTTGACGACTATTCAGAAGTACTGCCATCTCGCCGGTAGAAGACACGGCCAGCACCTGAGCATCCATCAGCCCAAGAGCTTTCGAGTTCGGGGTCTCAGACCGAATTTCATAAATATCAAGCGGATTGCCATTCCAGGTTGCGCTAAAGAGGACCGTATCGCCGTCAGAAGCGAATCGCGCGGAATAGATCGTGCCCCGCCGGAAAGTCAGCTGGTGGTATGAAGGCGGATCTTGTCTGCTCACGCTGGCCTTTCCCAGGAAGAAAGCCGCGGCCAGCACAATTAAAGGCAGAACGATGACCGAGGCAACCCAAATTCCTCTGGTTCGTCGCCCTGGCGCCGCTGGACCTGTTGTAAGTGTCGGGCCCGAAATTGTAGACGTGTCTGCCAATGATTCGAGATCGAATACAAGGTCTCTGGTTGACTGGAAGCGATCCTCTGGTCGCTTCTCCAAACAGTGGCGAACAGTGCGCTCAAACGCGGGCGCGATCGCGCGCTGCGCTTCGGCGGGTTCGGAGGGTTCCTGACTCAAAATCGCGCTCATAATCTCGATTGGTGATTCCCCGCGAAATGCTCGCTTTCCAGTAAGCATTTCATAGAACACCGCACCAAAAGAGAAGATGTCTGAGCGGTGGTCGGCTGGCTTACCCTTCACTTGTTCGGGTGACATGTAGCCCACGGTACCCATAACGGTGCCTGCACGAGTCTTGACGCGCACTGTTTCGGCTTCAGGCCCTGCGCTAAAGTCACCGAGAGGACTGGTGAGCTTGGCCAGGCCAAAGTCGAGGATCTTGACGTGTCCGTCTTTGGTGATGAATAGGTTTTCTGGCTTCAGATCCCGATGTACGATTCCTTTTGCATGGGCCGCTGCCAAACCGCGGGCAATCTGCTGCGCATAATCGATTGTTTTCCTGACCGGAATCGCCCCACTGCGAGTTCTATCCCGAAGAGTTTCACCTTCCAGCAATTCCGATACTACGTAGGGCAAGCCTTCGTGAGTTCCCACGTCGTAGATGGCGAGTATGTTCGGATGGTTCAGCGCGCCTGCGGCTCTCGCTTCCTGCTCAAAGCGTTGGAGCTGTTCAGAACCTGGCGCAATATCCGGAAGCAGAAGTTTGACAGCAACGTCACGACCAAGTGTTGTGTCCGTCGCGCGGTACACTTGGCCCATGCCCCCTTCGCCTATGAGCGAACGGAGCTTATATCTACCGAGACTTGTGCCGGGCTCGATTTTCACTTGTGCAGGTTGTACCGTATGGTGCTGGCTGGCCTGGGTCTGAATATGACTGGAGGATTCTAATTTACTTCGGCTTGACGCGCCAGAGCGATAGGGAGAAAGTTCGATGACCACCGGTACCACCGGATCACAGGAGGACGGTAAGCCCGCACGTTATGATCGCCTCGCAGCCAACTACGATGCGGCGATTCGCCCGCTCGAGCGATGGTTTCTGTCTCGCCTGCGAGCCACAACGCTGAACCAGTTGCCGAACAATGGGCTAATCCTGGAAGTCGGGGCAGGCACTGGCCTGAACTTCGTTTTCTATCCGCACGGCGCACGGGGCATTGCCAGCGACCCTAGCCGGGAGATGTTGAGAATCGCCGGAGAGAAGAAACGCCCGGAAAGAGTCAGGCTGGTACAGAACTGTGCTGAAAACCTGCCTTTCAAGAATGCTTCATTCGACGCGGCCTTTGCCACGCTGGTGTTCTGCTCTGTCGAGTCGCCGCAGAAGGCTTTCGCCGAATTGCGCCGCGTCGTGAGATCGGGCGGAACGATACTATTGCTTGAGCATGTGCGGCCCCAGGGCTTGCTAGGTCCGCTCTTCGATTTGCTGAATCTGGTAACCGTGCCGCTCTTTGACGATCATTTCAATCGGCACACTGCTGACGAAGCACGCGCCGCCGGACTTCATCTGCTGCGAGTTGAGAAGCGTATGTTGGGTGTTATTAATTTGATTGCCTGTCGGGCGTAAGAAACCACTATGAGAAATTGGCCATTTGCATTTTTGCTGCTGGCAGTACTCACAGCGACTGCTCCAGTTTTTGCACAAATAACACCGGAAGGGTCCGTTGCTCAAACTGCGAGGATTGAAACCACCTATGACAGCAGCAAGAATAAAACAACGGTGCGGCTGGCGCCGGTGCAAATCTCGGGCGAGAAGGACAAGTACTACAGCCTCCACTTTGCGCCTTATTACAGTTATTCCGGCCAAGCCTCACGAATGCCGGAGATTATTGACTTTGAACTGCAAACAGTTGTGAAGGCGCGAAAACTGAAGATTGACTTGTATGTTCTGTTTATCGTTGATGGGGGAAAAATCTTTCTCAGTTCCAACCGCTGGAGCGTCAAGCGACCCGTTCCTGGCCGGCCGTGGGTAGGCGAACGCCTCGTTTTCCGCATGCCTTATGAAACCTTGCTCAAGATCACACAGGCCAAACAGGTTGAGATAACGATGGATGGGATACGGTTTGCAGTGGGTGATTTGCAGCTACAAGCGCTTCGCGATTTTGCCGGGTATTTGAAAACTCGATCCGGTGGCCCCAGTGGAGTGGGTAGCGCAACTCAATCGGCAACACAGGCTAAAAGTCGGGGCTACTTCAACGATTATCCCGGCCCGGATCATATTTAGTGGCACAGACTTCAGTCTGTGATTCCAAGCAAGCCTGACTCAGCGAATGACCTTTGCAACTCAATCGGCAACGCAGACTGAAGTCTGTGCTACTCAGTGAGTCGTATCTGGGCCGAACGAAGTTCTCAGGACTGCTCGTTGTTCAGCTTTATCATCACCTCAGCAAATTTCTCAACGTCAGCGCGAGTCCGCTCCAGCAGACGGCGGCTCTCGAGATACGCGGCCCAATTCGGAGTCTGCGTTAACGCTTTTTGCGTGTCCTCGTCCAGCGCCTGCGCCATCACCGCAATCAGATCGCTGACAACACGTGTGTGCTCGAGCAGCGTCTCGATAATAGAGTACGCCAGCCGCGCCTGCTGATAATCAAGGTCGGACTGCTTCGCGTCCTGCGGCGCCAACTGATCTGCTTCACCGGCCATTCAATCGACTCCAACGAGACAGTCAAAACTCAGCGATCACCAAAAGACGGCTCAAGCCGCGCTAGTTTGCAGGTCGGGAAGGGTGGCTTGCCCCCGCTCGAGCGCCAACGGCGCGACTGGTTATTTAATCTTTGAACTTACAGCCCTACCACTCAAGCTGGGGTGTTCAAGTTAGAAGACTCTTTCCTTCCGTTGAGCTACTACCTAACCAGTCGCGCCGTTGGCGCTCGAGCGGGGGCAAGCCACCCTTCCTTACCTGCAAATTTACTGCTAGGACCTTTTGCCTTTTCATAAGAGTCTCTACCGACCGCGATATGTATTCTGAGCCCGCCAGCATTAAACCATCCTCATTGAGGGGCGCTTCCCCGCACGAATGGGAGTTCGGCAACTCTTGCATGGAGATCCCCATGCGATGAAGTTACCCTCACCTCCGTGTCGGTCGCCAGGTAGTCATACTTAACGTAGCCCAATGCAACAGTGCAGCCGAGATAAGGCGACAACGTGTTAGACGTTATTCGCCCAATTTCCTTGTCGTCAACCGATTTAATTTTTGCATCCTTGACAATCTTCGTCGCCCGATAGAAAAATAAACCAACGAGTTTCTTGGCAACGTGACCGCGATACTTGATGCGCGCGATGATCTCCTGGCCAATGTAGCAGCCCTTGGTGAAACTAACAGCCTCGTCCAGACCAGTCTCAGTCACCACACTTGTTTCGTCCATGTCGATCCCATAGCGAGGCACGCCTGCTTCGATCCTAAGCCTGTCCAATGCCTCGTGGCCGACGGGCCGTGCCCCCGCGTGCACGAAAGCGTCCCACAAGAGAGTTGCTTGATCTGCGCTGACCACAATGTCGAAGCCGTCTTCGGCGGTGTGAGTGGCGCGCAAGACAGTCAGGCTCTTCTGCTGCCATTCGATCTGGGCGGCGCCGTTCCCGGATAGTCCCAATGGAGTCTCACCGAGAACGGATCCCAAGATTTCGGTGGCTTGCTTTCCCTGCACTGATAACAGCGCGGTTTGGTCAGTTAGATCAACCACGTGAAAGTCACCAGCCAGCGTAAAGCGTTCAATCGTTTTGAGCACGGCCTCCCGGGTCGCCGGTTCCGTATCAATCAGAAAAACAGGAACCGGTTTCTTGCCGGTTGCATCATCCGGCTTGCGAACAACGCGAACGCTGGCGATCAAACGACCCTGTACATTAGGGAAAGCCGCCGGCATCCAGCGGTTCTCCCCCAGCGTCTTCATGTCGTTTGTGATTAGGCCATTGAGAAACTGCGCGGCCTCAGAACCGCTTACCTGGAAGCGACAGCGTGGCGAGAGATCGATAACTCCGGCGCCTGCTTCGCGAACTGCCGCATACTCGAACAGTTGGTCACCGTATGACGCAGGGACAGACCAGCCATCACGCTCTGTCAGCAAAGCACCGATATGTCTGTGCATCTCGTCTAGGGGTGATTTGCGAAGTGTGATCTGTTCCACTGCTTCAGTCATTTTGCACCGTTTCCAGGAAGACCGTTGCGGCTTTTCCCCCGCGTGCGAAAACGCATTGCCTTTCCGACTAATGTCGTTAGCGATAGAGGCATGCCTCCGATTCGAGGCGCAGCCTCTCCGGATCACAATGCTCCGGTAGGGCAAAGCCTACCGCAAGGGAGGCGGCTAAGCCGCTATTGACAACCCAGCCTGCTCGATAGCTTGAGTCACAACTTTGTAGTCCTGCAACTGCGCTGCTTCGCGCCGATGCGAGGCCAGAACCTGGGGACTTGGATGATAAATCGGCACCAGCAGCC
>CAZVHN010000458.1:0-13277 GCA_964626895.1 uncultured Chloracidobacterium sp.
CGCGAAGAACCGGCAGACTTGATTATTTCCGATGTCAGGATGCCCGACATGGGTGGCATTGAGCTTTTGCGTGCCGCCCGGGAACTGTTGCCTGGCGTGGAAGTGGTAATGATGACGGCTTTCGCCAATGTTGAGACAGCGCGCGAGGCTTTCCTGCTCGGCGCCTACGACTTTGTCCAGAAACCCTTCGACAATGAGCTGCTGAAGGAGATCGTTACCCGAGCGCTGGAGAAGATTTCGCTTGTTAAAGAAAAGGAAGCGCTCCTCGAACAAAACAAGGTTCTAATCCAGAGTCAGCGAAAGCGCGGGCAGCTGGGGAACATCATTGGCAGATCTGCGAGCATGCAGGCGCTCTATCAAATGATTGAAACTGTGGCGCAGGTGCAATCAACGGTACTGGTCACAGGGGAATCCGGCACCGGGAAAGAGCTCGTCGCCCGGGCCATCCACGATTTGGGTCCACGCGCCGAACGGCCTTTCGTTTCGATCAACTGCGGCGCGTTCACTGAAACCTTGTTGGAGTCGGAGCTTTTTGGTTATGTGAAAGGCTCATTCACCGGAGCAAATGCGAATCGTAAGGGACTGTTTGAGGCGGCAAACAGCGGCACCATCTTTCTTGATGAAATCGGAGAAATGTCTCCGGCCATGCAGGTCAAACTTCTGCGCGTCCTCCAGGAACGCAGGCTGCGGCCAGTCGGCGCCACGGAAGAAACGGTGGTAGATACTCGGGTTATCGCGGCCACCAACCGCGACTTGGCTAGCATGGTCAAGGAAGGGACTTTTCGCGAGGATCTGTTTTATCGGATCTCGGTTATACCAATCGAGCTGCCGGCGCTGCGTGAACGGCTGGAAGACGTGGCCGAGCTGGCTGAGCATTTCACAAACAGCTTTTGCTCCCAGTCTGGCCGCACACTCACCATCAGTGAAAAAGCGATGCGGTTGTTGGAAAACTACTCGTGGCCTGGTAACGTGCGCGAGCTCGAACACACCATTGAGCGAGCAGTCGCCCTGGAAACAACTGATTCGATCCAACCGGAAAGACTGCCGGAGAAGATCACCAGCTACAGTCCGCACCGGATTGCCAGCTCCTTCGATTTTCCGGATGACGGTTTCAACCTCACCGCGCATCTGGATCAACTGGAAAAGACCTACCTTCTCGAGGCCCTCCAAAGGTCCGGCGGCAACCAAACGAATGCCGCTGAACTACTGCGACTTTCCGTCCGTTCGCTCCGGCATTTGCTGGACAAGCACGGGGTCCGTGGCCTGACGGCCCAGATGCGGGATGAACGTCGCAGTTCGGACTCGACTCCTCGCCGCCGTGCCTCTGACCCGGAGCCTCGCCGCCGTGAAGAAGACGAAACCGAATTTGCCGCCGGCGCCGCCGGTGAGAATTAGGAGGCAGGAGCAGGAGGCAGGCGGCAGGAAGGATCATTTTCCATTTGTCATTTCTCATTTTTCATTTGGCCATTTCCAAAATATTTCGTGTCCGTTCGTGTCGTTTCGTGGATCGTTCTTTTCCCCAGGCCAACGAAACGATCCAAGAAATAACACAAAGCCCCACGAAATGAGCTTCAGGAAATGACCAAATGAAAAATGATCCTTCCTGCCTCCTGCCTCCTGCCTCCTGCCTCCGCCCATTGACGAAAACCGTCATTTGCCGCCTGCCGGAATTTGTCAGTACCGCCTTCTTCCTGGCTGCCCACCGGCCAAACTTCTCGAATTCCTTAGTTTTTCTGCGCAATTCCCGGGAAACCGCCAGTGGCACGGTCCTTGTTAAAGAGTCTCACGACACTTCGCGCTCTGCGCGGCAAACATCGTTTAGTAACGAGGGCCGTTGGCGCGAGAAACATTAACCACTTTCTCTAAGGAGCACGAATAAAGAAATGACTACGAAACGCCAACAGGGCTTCTCACTAATTGAGCTTTTGATCGTCGTCGCGATTATCGGCATCATCGCCGCGATCGCCATCCCCAATCTTCTCGCTTCGAAGCGCGCTGCCAACGAAGGTTCAGCAACGGCTTCCCTACGCACAGTAACCGGTGCCGAGGCTACCTACGCTGCCACCATCGGCAGTGGCCAATATGGAGACCTCACCCAAATGAGCGGCCAGGGCCTGATCGACACCGTCCTCGCCAGCGGCGCGAAGAGCGGCTACAACTTCGCGGCCACCCCCACCGGTACCGGTGCGGCTGCGACCCCCTGGTTCTACACAACCGGCGCGGCACCCCAGGCTTTCAGTGGCGTCACTGCCACCGGCACCCGGACGTTCAGTTCCGATGCAACCGGCGTTATCTATGCTATCGCCGCGACCTCCAGTACAGCCCCGACGGCCACCGCTGGTACGCCGATCGGCAACTAATCTCACTCCACAACTCAACCTCAACCTCAAGCACAGCGCCGTACCCAAGGGTCTGCGCTGTGCTTGAACTTTATAAGCAGGGGTTTTTTCAACGAAGTGCAGAGAAGTTATGCAGACCGAATTCACACTTCAGCGGACGATAGCGGACGCTTCCCGCAAAAAGCCTGTTCGGTCAAACCCCGATAGTCTCGAGGGAACGCGGGACGGAGCATCTGCTAAGCATCCGCTACTCGACATGGTTGCCGGTCTCGCCCGCCTCTGCTACCGCAATCCTCTCTTCATCATCGGAGCTGTGTGGCCCGTGGTGCTTCTGAGTCCCCACTTGCCAGGAATTCCCAGGCCGTCGATAGGCGGCCTGCCGTGGCGCCAGGAGTTGGGACTCTCTGTTCTGTTGACCGTCGCCTTGGGCCTTCTTATCAAGCGGGGGCAGAGCGAGAAAATAGCTCGCATCGATCGAGACACGCTTCCCGTAGTTTTCACTCTCGGGGCTTTCGCTTGTTGGACTCTATCTTCTGCCGCCTGGGCGGCAAACACTTACGCTGCCATCCATCTCGGTTTGCAGTGGAGCACTTACCTAGTCTTCTTTTTCCTTATGAGTTCCATCCTAAGAAATCCCAGGCTGATGCGTAGTTCGTTTGTCACGTTCGCCGGGGTGATCTGGGTACTGGCTATAGCCTGTGCAATCGAATCATGGTTTGGCGCAACCCTCACCGATGGAAATCTGCGCAATGATCTGAAACCGATATTGCGGGGCTCCGGAGGGTTCGGCGAAATAATGGCTATGGCTGCCATCTTGTTTGCCGCTTTGTCGCTACACGCCAATCGTGGCCGCCGTGCACTTGTCTTTGGCGCTACGGCGATGATGGGTTGGTTGGCAACGCTTCAGTCGCTGGAGCGCGCTCCGCTAATCGGTGCAACTGCGGGATTCTGCCTCCTGATTGTCGGAGCTGTGATCGCGAAGCCGGCAGGTCGCCGACCGTGGGGGCGTTTAAGCTTGATGGTTGGCGCTCTCGGTTTGATTCTATTCTTCCAATCAATGCCGTTATCGAACGCTCAGCCGGACACGGCCGCCACCTCTACGGTAAGCCGGTTCACCCGGAATCTGAGTGCTGATGTCAGCACGCGCGCACGCTTCCTTTTCTGGGGCGTTGGTTTGGAAATGGTGCGCGCTCACCCTCTGCTGGGAGTTGGAGGGAATAACTACGAAGCTGCGTATGCAACTGCGCGAGCGCAGTTTTCCGCAAGACACCCAAACAGCTCGCTGGTTGCTCAGAACGAACACTTGCTGACCGTTTATGCACATAATGAATACGTGCAACTATTTGCGGAATTGGGCGCCCTTGGATTCCTGCTATTCGTACTATTTAGCCTCTTGTTAGTCGCAGCGTTGTGGCGCGCATTGAAACAGAGGTCTCAGATCCTTCCAGCTCTCGGCGCCGGAGGCGCAATGCTGGCTTTTGCAGTCAGTTCAGGCGCCAGTGGATCTTCATTCAGATACTTTGGCGGTGGTCTAGTTTTCTTCTTCGCCGCGGCCATCCTCACACGCACCGGCCCCGGCGCTCAAACTTCCTCATCAGATAAACCGAAAAATCCCGTTCATCTAGGCGGTGCTCTCCAACAGGTCATTCCGTTGAGCTTGTGTGCGCTCATGTTGCTCATCACCTGTGTGCTGAGCGCGCAGGGTGCAGGGACAGTGCTCCACGGATTGGCCCAGGTTAGCGCCGAACCGGCTAAGGCTGAGGGCTATTACCAGTCCTCGTTGCGAGTTTATCCCGCCAGCCCGGCTACCCACTTTGGTTACGGCATTTGGCTCTACAACAATCGGCGCGGGGCGGAGGCGGTACCCCACTTACGTTATGCCGTAGAGAATGGGTTCAACAGCTCAATCTGTTATGCCTACCTCGCTGGAGCGGCAGACTCCGCAGGAGACTTAGCCTTGGCCGAGCGAACGCTGGCCACTGCGGTCCGCGTCTACCCCGCTTCCGTCTTCTTGCTCGTTCGTCATGCTGCTGCCCTGGCGCGCAATGGTCGAGGCGCCGAGTCGAAGGAAGTATTTTCCAGGGCCCTTTTGCTGGACCCCCGTGCGGCTCGTGGCTGGCAGCAATTGATCGACAATGATATCGACGCGGCTTACCTTGCCGCCAAACATGACCTAAACATCGCGCTGCCCGGCGAACTGTACCCCGAGGCTGCGGTATTCGAAGTGCTGCAGGAGAATGAACAACGTTTTCCCGGGTCGGCCCATACCGGCTGGCGTGCTCGCATGCGCGCACAGCAATCGAAGTGAAGACATAGGATGGTCACCTGGAACTGCTATGAAATCACGAGATGAGGCTAGCGGACACAAAACACTAAACAGCATTTGTCTGGAGGAGTTATGGAATGAAGGCGATTGAAAAATCAAAAGACCAGAAGGGCTTCTCTTTGATCGAGCTCCTCATCGTCGTCGCGATTATCGGCATTCTCGCGGCCCTCGCTGTCCCCAATCTGCTCGCCTCTCGCCGCGCAGCTAATGAGGCGTCTGCGCAATCCTCTCTACGCACAATCCATAATTGCCAATACACCTACCGCGCGACAAATGGGAATCTGGATTATGGCACTCTTAATGATCTGAAGATCCAGTTCTTGACAGATAGCGTGCTGGCCTCAGGCACGAAGAGCGGCTACTACTTCGCAGTATCCCCCACCATTGGAGCGAACCCTGCGCAGTTCTACACGACGGCCGTTCCGACATCGACGTCCGGCGTTTCCCAAACCGGCACTCGGCGATTCGCAATGACGGAAGACGGGGTGCTGAGGGGTGACTCAACTCTAACCGTTCCCGCCGACCACGCCGCAGTGGAAGCAATGCAGCCGCTCGGCGGGTAGCCACCGGCATCAGATCAAGCGGTTCCGAAATTTCCTGGATTGGGATAGAGTAGGTCACTGCATCGTAGTCATAAATTAAACAGCGGATTACTGTTGGACACGACTCAAGCAACGAAAATCCCAAACTCCTTGACAGCGACCGAGCTCGGCATGGTCTGGCGGATTGTCGCCATCGCGCGCAATGCTTTCCGTGAGGCGGTACGCGATCGTGTGCTCTACAACCTCGTGCTTTTTGTATTGCTGCTCACTGGAGCCGCAATTTTCATCGGCGAACTCTCAGGTGGACAGGAACGAAAGATAATCGTAGACCTCGGCCTCAGTGCGATGCTGTTGTTTGGTGTCTTTATCGCGATTTTCGTGGGCGTCGGCCTGGTCTACAAGGAGATCGAGCGCCGGACTATTCATACCATCTTTGCGAAACCGGTCTCGCGCGGTGAATTCATTGTTGGGAAATACCTCGGGCTGTGCCTGACCTTGCTGGTCAATGTCGTGGTGATGGGCACGGGCGTATCCTTAGCCCTGATCTATGTGAGCGGTGGTTGGGATCCACTGTCCCTCAGCATTTGGCCGGCGATACTGCTCATCTACGTAGAGCTGATGATTCTGACCGGTGTAGCGCTTCTCTTCTCTTCCTTCTCTTCGCCGGCGCTGTCAGCTTTGCTCACTTTCTTCATCTTTATCATCGGACACTTCAGTGCCGACCTAAAAGGCCTGGCCACGTCGATGGGAAGCACCAGCGCTCGCTGGCTATTCGGCGGGCTCTACTACCTGCTGCCTAATCTGGCAAACCTTAGTTACATAACGCCTGCAGCTCACGGGCAGGTACCGGACGTCGCACATGTTGCGGCAGCGGTTCTTTACTCCTTGATTTACATTGTCGTAATTCTGGCTGTGGCGACGTTGATTTTCAGCCGCCGAAATTTCAAATGACTGAGGGCAAATTGACAAGACGCGATGGGGCGCTGCTGCTGACGGTCCTGATTGGACTGATCGGCGTCTATTCTCTCTCGCGCTGGATTGACGCGCACCGACCGGCTGCAAACCAGAGCGTTGAGGAAGAGGAACTCTATCTCAACGCCGCCACTGTGAAGCGTTTGAGTCTTGGCTTCAACGGCCTGGCGGCTGACTGGTACTGGATGCGCTCGCTGCAGTACGTCGGGGGCAAGATCATCAACTTTCCCGAGCACCTGCAACTGGATCATCTGGGCCAACTCAATCTGAAACTGCTGGCCCCGCTTCTCGATGCCGCTACGACACTTGATCCTCAGTTCATGGAGCCCTATCAATACGCCGCCGTGGTTCTGCCCGATGTCGACGTCCAGGAGGCTATTCGCATCATCAAGAAAGGCATCGCGGCAAATTCTTTAGAATGGCGACTCTACCACAATCTTGGTTTTATTTACTGGCAGCAACAGGACTTCAAGACAGCGGGTGAAGCATACGAGCATGGCTCGAGACTTCCCGGGGCGCCACCGTGGATGAAAGCCATGAGGGCCCGCATGGCTAGCGAGGGAAGCAGTAGGAATACAGCTCGAGAGGTTTACCTGCGTCTGTACGAAGAAGCCTCAGATAGCCAGGTAAAGAACATGGCGCGCAAGCGTTTGCTGCTACTGGATTCCATGGATATGCAGGATGCGCTACGTAAACTGATGGATGCTTACAGATCCAAAATGGGACGCTGCCCCAGATCATGGCGTGAGATGGAAACTCTTTTGAGTGCTTTCAGAATGCAAGTGGACTCTTCCGGCGCTCCCCTCGATCCGGCAGGAACCCCGTACCTACTCGTGACCGATGAGTGTGACGTCAATGTCGACGACGAATCTGAGGTGCCTTTAAGGTAATCAAAACGTGACCACCGTAGTTGAGATAAACAACTTAACCAAGGATTACGAAGTCGGGTTCTGGCGTAAGCGCAAAGTGCGGGCGTTGGATGGGCTTTACCTCACCGTCACTAACGGTGAAATCTTCGGATTCCTCGGGGCTAACGGTGCCGGTAAGACAACCACTCTAAAACTCTTGATGAGGCTGATCTTCCCGACCGGCGGCACTGCACGAATTCTGGGCCGCGACATTGCCGACATCTCGATGCACAATCACATTGGCTACCTGCCCGAGAATCCTTACTTCTACGATTACCTCACCGCACGCGAGTTCCTGGAATATTGCGGTGAGCTCTTCGGCTATGGACAGACTGAGCGTAGCAAACGCGCTGCAGACCTTTTGAGCCGGGTGAGACTGGATGAAGAAAAGTGGGACACTCAGCTGAGAAAGTTTTCCAAGGGGATGTTGCAGCGCGTCGGGCTGGCCCAGGCTCTAATTAACGATCCCCAGGTGGTTTTCCTCGATGAGCCAATGAGCGGACTCGATCCGGTCGGCCGGCGCGAAGTGCGGGATCTGATTGCGGGACTGCGCCAGGAAGGCAAGACCGTGTTTATGTGTTCGCACATTCTTTCGGATATCGAGGTGCTGTGCGACCGAGTGGCGATTCTGAAGCGCGGGCAACTCGCGCACGTCGGCAACCTCGACGAGCTACGGCAGCGCGCCGGCGATCGGAATCACGTGCAGATTGTGGCCACCGGCAGTGATGCGGACACGCTGAGGTTTCACCTGCCCGAGGGCGATCACTATCAACTAACATCTACAGCGAGCGGATTGCGGATCGAAGTTTCAGACGAGAAGGATGTAGATGAAGTGATCACGGCCCTGAGGAGAACCGGAGGCAAACTGGTCTCGGTGCAACCCGTCAGGCAGTCGCTGGAAGAATTGTTTCTTTCATGACGGCACCGCTGGTTATTGGTCCATGATCGAATACCCGGCCGTCATGCGCTTTAGCACAGCTTGTGGGTACAGGTGTGATGCCGCTATTGCCCAGCTAAGTGGGAATAATCAGTAAGGGTGTTTTACTGTTTGAACTTAAATCCCGTAACTTCCATCCTGATGTTCGCGCGATCGTCGGATTCCTTCATTCCTTCGAGCCGCACCGCAACCACCATCGTCCGGTTTGGTTCCAGTTCAGGTTGCCTGGTCGGAATCACCACCACCGTTCGTTCCTTCACCGCCTTGCCCTGATGGTCGACAACGGCTCCTCTGACTTCAAGGCCGTTGAGTGTTCGTCCGGTGAAATTGCGAACAGTCGTTTGTAGATTCATCACGATGTCGCCCAATGCTCGTTTTGCTTCGTCGGCTTCAGGTTCGTCGAGGACGATCTTGGAATGATACTGCTCCCACTCAGGCGAGCCCACGCGGATGGCCCCTTCCAAGACCGGATCGACACTACCGCCAGTGCTGCTGGCACGCAACAGGAAATAGAAAAGGACAGCCATGACCAAAGCGGCAATAATGGCCACGACGATAATCAGCTTTCGCCGCGAATCATCCGAGCTGTCTAAACTTTTTTCTGTGGCCGCCATGCTTGTGCGCCGAATTGTAGAATCCCGGGATCGGTTTTGCAATCGCTCCTGGTCCAGTTAGACGCCGCCACCGCAAGGGTGTTCCCCTGGTGGGTTCTTAATGGGGTCCTCTATCTCTCCTGCTCTTGCGGTAAAGTCTGTAATCAGATCTTCAAGCTCCGTATAATCTATCGGCTTGGTCATGTACGCATCGCATCCGGCAGCTAGCGCCTCGGCGTGAAAGTCAGCCGTGTCCTGAGCTGAAAACTGCGATGATGGGAACCTTTGCCAAATCCGGCAATTGGCGAATACGGCGTGTCGCTGCCAAGCCGTCAACGATGGGCAGACTCAAGTCCATGAGAATAATGTTTGGCGCCTCCCGTTCTGCCGCTTTTACAGCTTCTACGCCGTTAACAGCCTCTGAGACTCGGTAGCCGCTCAGTTCCAGGAGCCGTCGCATCATCATGCGATTGTCCTCGGTGTCCTCGACGAGCAACACTCTAACCTCATTCTCTTTGTTGGTCATTAGCTGCCCGCCCGTACTTTCGCGGGATTTCATTTTCACAATCAAGTCCAGATCACCCCTAAGTTGCTGACTCTAGTGTATCACTAGAATACGCCGGAGCTTTTCTGCTAAGATGCCGCATCGAAATACGACAGATCGAATCCCGCGTTAGGGGACAATTCATACACCGGACTTCCCCCCCAAATGCTTCCGAAATAGGCGCGAGGGCTGGAAAGCTACTAACACCTATCGATGAAACCATTATTGTTGAAGCCACAGGATAGCAACTCTCTTCAAACCTTAGGGCGAGCGTCTGTCCAGATCGTTCACGATCTCAAAAATCAGCTAAATGGTCTCAAACTGTATGCCACGTTTCTGCGCAAGCGATTGGAGAAGAACGCCAGGCCGGAAGATGAGATGGAAACTATCAACAAACTCATCGCCGGATTGGATCGCGCCGCAGGCGATCTGTCGACGCTAGTGCAGTATGGCCGACCAATTGAGCTGCGGAAACAGGTCGGCGTCGATGTGCAGAAGATAATGCGGACGATTGCAGGGGCTTTCTCGCAGCCGTCGCGTGCGACCGGCCCTTTGACCGGAGCCATCATCATCGACGCGGAGCCGCTTCCCCTTGCAGGTGAGTTTGATCCCACGATTTTGGCTGATGCCCTCAAGTCAATCTCCGTGGGCGCCATGAAAATGCGCGGCGATGATCAAAACCGGACTCTAAGAGTCAGCTTGCGCCGAGAGAAGAGCGACAAAAACACCGCGGTCATTGAATGGCACGAGTTAAATAATTTGGATCATGATCCGTTCCGATCCTTCGCCGGCAGCGATGAGATTC
The DNA here is from genome assembly GCA_964626895.1 of uncultured Chloracidobacterium sp. Lineage (GTDB taxonomy): Bacteria > Acidobacteriota > Blastocatellia > Pyrinomonadales > Pyrinomonadaceae > PSRF01. The sequence goes on from CAZVHN010000458.1 coordinate 9,967, forward strand.
GAATGTCACTTGCGGCTAAGGTCATCGAGGCTCACGGTGGCTCAGCAGAGCAGCGCAAAGAAACCTTGAGCGTTCGTCTTCCGCTAACCTCGTGAAGAGATCATTTGAGCGCGCTCCAGACTATCGAGACATGAACACAGCGGCCACAGTTACTCTCAAGGAGGAGAAAAGGGTGGAGAACAAGAACGTGCGGATTCTGGTTGTCGATGACGAACCTATGATGGCGGATTCGCTGAAACAGAATCTTCTGGAAGAAGGCTTTTCAGTCGACACCGCAGCCACAGGCGCCGAAGCCATTGAGCTCTTCGACCAGGGTGGGCATCATCTTGCCATCTGTGACTTGCAACTCCCGGACATGGATGGCCTCGAGGTTATGCGTCACATGAAAGACGCACGACCGACAACCGAAGTAATTGTCGTCACTGGTTACGGGTCCGTTGCACGCGCAGTGGAAGCCACCAAGGCCGGCGCATTCTACTTTGTGGAGAAGCCCTTCGACTTTGAAGAAATTCAGCCACTTGTGGATAAAGCGCTCGAACGTCGCGCGCTCGTTGCCGAAACGACAAGCATGCGCCGTCAGCTTTCCACTCGCTCCGAGTATTTCAACATCATTGGAGCCGCTAAGCCGATGCAAACGATTTACGAGACCATCGAATCGGTCGCCAAATCAGACGCGAACGTTCTCATCGTCGGCGAGTCAGGAACAGGCAAGGAATTAATAGCCAACGCAATCCATTACAACTCACTGCGCTGCAAGAAACCATTCATCAAAGTTAATTGCGCGGCGCTGCCAAAGGAACTAATCGAATCGGAACTCTTCGGCCATACCAAAGGCGCTTTCACAGGCGCTCACGCCGATAAGGAAGGACTGGTCCAGCACGCAGCGGGCGGATCCTTAATGCTCGACGAAATTGCAGAGATGCCGGTTGAACTCCAGCCCAAGTTACTGCGCGTGTTGCAAGAAAGAAGCTATCGGAAGATTGGTTCCGAGAAGACCTACGCCGTCGATTTTCGGCTTGTTTCCTCGACAAACCGGCCGCCCGCTGACGCAATACGTGATGGCCTGCTGCGCGACGATCTCTTTTATCGCATTTCTACAATTACCATTCACGTTCCGCCTTTGCGCGAGCGTAACGAAGATATTCAAATGCTGACGGAACACTTTCTGCACATGTACGCGCAAAAGTATGAGCGCACTATTGGCGGGGTCTCACAGGCGGCTTACCAGCGACTTTTTGGTCATCTCTGGCCCGGCAATGTGCGCGAGTTGCAAAACGTCATCGAGCGCGCGGTGCTGCTAGCCAAAGGGAATCGGATTGAACCCGCGGACTTGCCATTCGATAATGGCTCGGTACCGGAATCGGGTTCGGCAGGCCCGAGATGGGATGTCCCGCCCAACATGACGCTCGAAGACATTGAGCGCCTGGTAATCGAAAGAACGCTGCAACGCACCGGCGGCAACAAGCAGGCGGCGGCGAATCTGCTGGGAATTTATCGCCCGCGGCTTTACAGTAAGATAAGAAAATACAATATTGACGTTACGGCTCTCGTTTCAGCGTGAGGATTTTCACCTGACGAGACTGTCTATTAACTCGCTCTTCGGTGTCATGAGGTCAGTACCACCGCGCGGTAGCGGGTGGGTTCGCGCGTAATTAACCGGATCATTCACAGTAAAAGCGCTATTTGGTCGCCGGACCCACCCGCTACCGCGCGGTGGTACTGACCTCATGACACGGAACTCGCTTCTTCCCACAGTCTCTGACGTCAATGAGCAAGCTGTTTTCCGAAACTGGAGAGTGGCCTTACTTGGGCCACTTTATTTTTGAACTCTTCGGGTGTCTGAGAATTTACAACGTAGATTTCCACTCAAACATACGTTGAAAGCACTTAAGAACGAAGCTCTGCCTGGCGGCCGTCTGAAGAGCATTGATGCTCTACGCGGTATTGCCGCGCTTGGGGTCGTGCTGTACCACGCCGTAGCCCAAACGGGCTATGCAATCCCCAACAATTTGTTCCACTACCCAGTCAAGCTGCTACAGTTTCTCAGCTCATTTGGGTACGTTGGTGTTTTCCTCTTCTTTGTCATATCCGGCTTTTGCATTCACCTGCAGTGGGCCAAGGCCCGCGCCGCCGGACAACCACAGCAAATAAAGTTCGTTGAATTCTGGAAGCGGCGCCTGCGACGCCTCTACCCGCCTTACTTGATTGCCTTAGCCCTCTTTTTGGGCATACCGGCCCTCACCAGCGGAATCGACGTTACTCACTTTCTTGTATACGACGTAGCGATGCATTTCCTGATGCTTCACAACCTCGATCCGCAGACCTGTTACAGCATCAACGGAGTTTTCTGGACTCTGGCGGTCGAGGAACAACTCTACCTGGCTTATTTTCTGCTGCTCTATCTGCGTAACCGTTGGGGCTGGGGACCAACCCTAATTATCTGTGGACTCGCGCGGGTGGGCTGGTTTTTCTTCAGTCACTATGTGTGGTTGGCGACAGGCGCCGGCATTCCCGTTCCCGAAGCTGCCGCTTCGCATTGGCTCACCTGGGCGCTTGGGGCCATAGCCGTTGAGGCAGCATTTGGTTTGGTCCAGCTACCGAACTGGTGCCGGAATGTTTGGCTCGGGAGCTTGGCAGTGGTGACAGCGTCAGCGATCTCGGTGACCCTGCCACTTATACAGAAGGACACTTTCGTTCACGACTCAGCCTGGCTGTTAATGCATCCGGCATGGGGCCTCGGGTTTTTCATCCTATTGAATCGGGCCGTGCAGGCTGAGAGACCGTGGCTCACAGCTCTGCGGCGGCCACGCCTCGTCACGGCCTTTGCCTCGCTTGGGATTTTTTCCTATTCGCTTTACCTCACGCATGAGCTGGTGATCATGCAGTCGTGGTGGTTCACGGTCGAATGGCTGCCACCTATGGTGAACACACTGTTGATTGTTACACCCGCGACCATCACCTTTGCCTGGCTGTTCTTCCAGTTTTGCGAGAAGCCTTACATGAGGAAGACGGCAGGAGCAGACGGCAGGAGCAGGAGGCAGGAGCAGGAGGAAGAAATGCTACTCGAGCCAAGAATTCTAGCGATTAAGTGAGCGGAGCCTAGAAAGAGCAAGAGGCAGGAACAGATCATTTTCCATTTCTCATTTTTCATTTCTCATTTGTCATCGCGAAGCGAAGACATGCGCGTCATGAATCATCTACTCGAGATCACTCAAGGCGTTCTCCCCAATGACAAATGAAAACTGTCAAATGACAAATGGAAAATGATCAACTCCTGCCTCCTGTGGCCCTAATCCACCTGGTATGTCGCC
>CAZVHN010000459.1:0-2570 GCA_964626895.1 uncultured Chloracidobacterium sp.
AGGATAAAGGACGGAGTTGGTTATTTCAGCATGGTATGACTTACCCATGAAAACCAAAGTCATCATCTACTCCCGACCGGGTTGCCATCTCTGTGAAGAAGCCAAGGCGGCGATGCGCGCCGCCAGTTGCGAGGGTGAATACACGCTCGACGAAGTGAATATAGAAAACGATCCTGAGCTATTGGAACGCTACAAAGATGATATTCCGGTAATCACATTTAATGGTGTCGAGGCGTTTAGGCATCGGGTGGCTTCGGAAGAATTTCGCAGGCGTATCCTGAGATCCTAATAGGCTCGTAACGGATTTGTTTTGGACATTTGGATCATCGTAAATGAGCCTTCCTTAAGCCTGCCAGGGGCTTTGCCTCAAAAGTCGAAATCCCACCCACGGGCAGTGGGTGGATTGTCGTAGCTGCGCGGATACGAGCACTCAAGTCACAGAACCGCTTGCCGTAGCCAGCGGATCCTAGCTCTCAACATTATCGAAACTGCTCAAAACCCGACTATGGTAAGGACTTGGTCGTAGGGCATCAGATCAACCGCTCTTCAGTCATAGATGTCAGTTGCTTCCGCGGCGAACCGACGGACTTGCTTATTTACGCAATCACCCGCCTCTCTCACGGTTAATACTAAGGTGAGTGCTAGCATCCGCTGGCTACGGCAAGCGGTTCTGTGACTTGAGTGCTCGTATCCTGGCTACGACTACCCACCCGCTTTACCGCGTGGCGGTACCGACCTCATGAGACGCAGCTCGAGTGTTAGTAGCTGGACCCCCCAAGCGAGCGCGAGGGCGGGCTCTAGGCAGACACCCACCCAAATCCCGGGTATCAAGCACCGAAACTCCGACACTCAGCCAACCGGCTGCAACTTCCTACCATCCAAAAACCCGACTCTACTGGAAGCCTCTCGCGGTTGCTGCCGGACACTTCGGAGGGTCGGACGAGTGCTCGTTAGGGCCTCTGGAACGCTATTCCCGGAAACAGCAGGGCGGTATAATCAGCAGTTCGCATTTCAGTCGCATTAAATGGACATCAAACCCGAGAAAACTATGACTAGGCTAATTGGAATTCTTCCCAGAATACTCTCCCTTTTCGCGGCATTTTTTGCTCTCATCATTCCGGTCGGCGCCCAGCAGCCGGCGCCCCAGCCAGCCGGCGCCCGGTTCGACATCACAAACTATCGCATTGAAGCGCAGTTGATCCCCGAACAGCATATGTTACGGGCCGGTGCTGACATCACACTTGTTCCGCAGGAATCCACCCGCTCACTCGTTTTCGAACTTAACGGATCACTCCGCGTTGAAAGTGTCGAACGAGACGGCAAACCGCTAACCGGTTTGGTTCAAGACCCGGTCGGCGTGGGTGCTCTTGGTCCCAACGTTCGCATCGATCTCGGTCAGATTGTTCCGGCAAACCAACCCATCACCCTGCGCTTTCGCTGGAGTGGTGCACTGATCTCGCCCGAAGGTGGGCCGTTGGCAACGAAGCGCCTCGCCTATATCGGCACCGAAGGTTCGTATCTGATGTATGCCGCGCGCTGGTTCCCCTTCCACGACTACGCTGTGGATCGCGCTACCTCTGACATCACCTTGATTGTGCCGACCGGGGTCCAGGTAGCCGGCACCAGCGACGACGTGGTGGTCGCGCAACAGTCACCCAAGGAGGGGGCCACAAAATTCCGTTTTGTTCATCGGCAGCCGGCGCTGGTGGGAAACTTCGTTGCCGGTCAATACATCAACAAGAACCTGCGCTTCGGTACCTACGACATCCAGTTCTATGCCAAGCCTGGCAGCGAAGGCCGAATAAATGGTTATGCCGAACTGATGGGTCACGTGCTGGAGTTTTATACCAAAAATTATGGTGCGCCTTTGTTTGGCACTCGGCTCGTAGTGGCCCAGGTGGACGACGACACCCTCGACACCTACTCGGGGCCGGGAATGATTTTTCTCGGATCGAAGATGTTCGACAGCTCTCGCCCGGTGCCGGAAGAAAAACTGCAGCGCGAAGTCGCTTACCAATGGTGGGGGCAGACGGTGGGATTGAAGTCGTTTGATGACGCCTGGCTTTCGCAGGGTTTGGCCGAGTGGAGCGCCTTCGCTTATCGCGAATCCACGTTGACCGGCGGCGCGTTCGATGCCGCCCAGCGTGAACAGCAAGAACGCGCACTTACCTTCGAACAGACCGCTTCGATCGCCCGCGCGCCAAGCGCACTGGACGACCAGTCTGCGGCTTATCAATCAATTGTATTTCACAAAGGCGCGATGGTATTTCGCATGCTGCGAGAGACAATCGGTAAGCAGAAGTTTGACAAGTTGTTGCCCGACTTTCTGCAGAGTTTTCGCGGGAAGAACGCTTCGATTGACGACTTCGAAAAGATGGCCACACAGATTGCCGGCGAAAACATGCGTTACTTCTTCGCGCAGTGGGTAGAAGGGACCGGAGTTCCTGAATTCAGTGTGGACTACCAGATTATTCGTACCCGCAGTGGCAAGTTTCGCACCCGTGGAACTGTGAAGCAGACGCTGGAAACGCTGCGGATGCCGGTGCAGTTGATGCTGCGTGCCGAAGGAG
>CAZVHN010000460.1:0-2628 GCA_964626895.1 uncultured Chloracidobacterium sp.
GAGTGCATTTTCCTTGGCGTCGGGCTCGACCGCGTAAACGCGGCCGTTCTCCGCCCCGACGGCCCCGAGGAACGCCACAGCAACAAGAACACTCAAACAAGACGTTTTTTGCATCATCATTTCTCCTGGGAGTTGAAGCTAATCTCTGGAGCGAAGGCTGTTTTTCTCATTGATGTCGGGACCGCACATAGGCGTCGCAAAGGTGACGTACCTCTCCTGTCATCTCCGCGGTGGGCCGGGAAAGAATGCGTTCGTACGTGCTTGGTAGTTTGCGTAATCCGGCCGGCGATCCGTGATCGTCTTTTCGAGCAGCGCTACGCCCGAAACCTTCAAGAGCAAGAAGGACATCGCAAGTGGACTCAATAGGGTCCACCAGGCGCCGCCGGCAGCCGCAATGAGATAAAGCCCCCACCAAATGCAGAAGTCGCCAAAATAATTCGGGTGTCGCGTGAATCGCCACAGGCCGCGATCCATGACCCGTCCGGCGTTGGCTGGGTCGGCTTTGAAACGCGCCAGTTGCCAGTCGCCAACGGCCTCGAACGCGAAGCCAATAGTCCAAATTAGAACACCGAGGATATCGAGCCAATGGAGCGGGTTCGTTTCTTCCTGGCTGGCCGCAACCTGGATCGGCAGTGACACGAACCACAAGATGACGGCTTGCAGCATGAACACCGTGAACAGACTAACCCACCAAAATCGCGCACCGTGGTATGCGCGCATCGCCTGATAACGACGATCTTCGTCGTGGCCCCAGTTGCGCCACAGCAGGAACAACGATAGCCGCAAGCCCCACACGGCTGTCAGCGCCACCAACAACGTGGTGCGTGCGCTCGCCGGGAAGTTAAGCCAAGATGCGGTTAGCGCCACAATCGCGAAGCCGCTTCCCCAAAACGGATCGACGATGCTCGCATCGCGCCTGGCCAAGCTCAGCAGCCAGACCAAGAACATCGTGGCCGCGATCGTTGCAAGCGTCGCGAACAAAGTCAGCCAAAGGGGAGACATGATGTGTCCTAATTCAAAGGTTGAGACGATCGCTGCAGTAAGTACTGTGAGACGTGCCACTCCTCGCCGTTGCCGTATCCGAATAGTTCAGCCACAGCGAGGAAGAAAACCCGCCAGCGTTGCAACCATCGGCCGGCGGCCGCGTCGCCGTAGGTTGATTTTAGAATCTGAAGCACCTCGTCGCGTCGAGCGTCCAGATTGGCTAGCCAGGCCTCGGCTGTGCGTTGGTAGTGACCTCCGTTCCAAGTCCATTCGCGGATGACGCTCAAGTGTCGATCGAAACGCCGCAACAGATCCTTACTGGGCATGATCCCGCCCGTGAAGAAGTAGCGTCCCATCCAGTCGGCCTTTCCCGTCGTCTCAAAGGGATAGGCCAGTTCACAATGGCAGAAGAGGTGGACGAAAAGCTTGCCAGTAGGTCGCAGCCACGACGCGATTCGTGCGAGCAGCAGGTCGTAGTTGCGCATGTGCTCGAACATTTCGATGGAGATTACTCGATCAAACCGGCCGTTGCCAGAAGCGGAGGGCGAGGGAGCGAAGTCGTTCATGTCGGCCGTGATAACGCTCAGGTTTGTCAGACGGCGGGCAATTGCCTCAGATTCGATAAAGCGCCGCTGAGAGTTGGAATTGGAAACGGCCGTAATGCGACTTGCGGGGTAACGCTCAGCCATCCACAGCGAAAGCGAACCCCAGCCGCAGCCCAGTTCGAGCACGTCTTGGCCATCCTCCAGTTGAGCTTGTTCGCAGGTGAGGGCCAAGGCGGTTTCCTCCGCCTCGGCTAGCGAGGACGAGGCGTTCGGCCAGTAACAGCAACTGTATTTGCGGCGAGGTCCGAGCACTGCTGCGAAAAACTCGGGCGGGAGCTCGTAGTGCTGCTCATTCGCCTTTTCGGGAACTAGCGCGATGGGACCAGATCGCATCGACTCCACAAATGCTGCCCGCGCGGACTCTCGCGCGCCGGAATCGCCGCCAGTCGATTCTCGCAACCGGCCGCGGCACAAGCGGCGAATCGCAATCCGCGTTAGAGGGTCGGGCAAGAGCCCACGCTCGACGGCTTCCACTCCCATTGCGAGAATACTCATCGTCAACCTTCCCTTAAGCAGGACACAGTCCTATGTTCTGTGAATCCATCGAGGAGTTAACCTCGCAAGACGAGTCGGGCACGAGCGCCGCCCGGTTGCCGATTTGGATGGGATCGCGACGGCACTGAAAATTATCAAATTGAATCTGCACCACACCGACGTGACGCTCTTCAAATGCCGCCTCACAATAGCCGAGGTAATAGTCCCAGAGTCGGATCAGTTCCTCCGAGTACCCGAGCCTCCGCACGTCGGCCAATTGCTCGTGAAAGGCCTTGCCCCATCGCCGCAGCGTTTCGGCATAGTGGGGGCCAAAATCCTCCGCATGTACGAAACGCATTTGGCTCGCTCGCCCAACCGACTCCAAGATCGTCGCCATGGAGGGCAGGCAGCCGCCTGGAAAGACGTAGCGGCGAATGAAGTCCACTGAGTGCAGATATTCGTCGTAGCGGCGCTCGGGCATGACGATCGCTTGCAAGACCATCGAGCCATCTGGTTTGAGTAGTTCTCCGCACTTGCGGAAGTACGTGTCGAGGTATTGATGGCC
>CAZVHN010000461.1:0-10781 GCA_964626895.1 uncultured Chloracidobacterium sp.
TGCAGCAAGCGGGGTCACATCTTGAACGTAGGCGGCGGCGACGGCAAACCCTGCCATCCCCCAGAAATTAAGGGGTTCCTTAAAAGCCTCTTTCAGATACTTAACATCAATCTTCGGAAACTCGGCCATAGACTTGAAGAACTAAGAAGAAGGACCATTTCGGGATCCACCTGAGAAATTGTTACGCTCAGTTATTATGACCGCCATTATTCACCACGGCGCTCTTCTGATCGCTTGCACTAGTCTCACCGGCTGCGGGCAGAGCTTGCTGCTCGCCGTCAGAGGTTGAAGCTGGCAATAGTCCCATATCGCGTTTGTAAGACAGCAGCTTATCCTGCAACTGCATATCCATCGCTTCACGCTCAATGTCCTGCATTTGATTATCGACGGACGCAGCGCCAAGTTGCATTTTGGCCTCTGCGGCGGCTGCGCGACGATCAATTTTGTCCCGCATCTCATTAAACGTCGAAGCGTCGTCGCCGATCTGGAAAGACTCCATCGTTTGCGCCAACTGTTCCTGGAGCTTTGCTTGCTTCGACTGATTAATCAGTTGCATCGCCTCGGCGGTACGCCGCTGCATTTGCAAGACATAATTATCGCGGGCTTTGAGCGCCTGTTTGGACGCCAGAGTTGCATGCTCAAGTTGCTGCGAGGTTTTTTGCAGGTCCATTTGCGCCTGCTGAAGCTGGCCGATGTAAGCAGTGGCAATATCGTCGCGCCCCATCTTTACCGAGGCGCGAATCCTGGAATCGAGGTCGACGACCTGAGTTTCAAGGCGTTCTTTGCTCTTGCCCAAAAGCTTCTCGGTAGCCATCACCTGCGCCACAGAGTTGTTCAACTCAGGGACGCGGTCACGCATGTCTCTAATAGTCTGCTGAAGTACAAGTTCGGGGTTTTCAGTCGCCTCGACTAAGCCACCGAACAGTGCGCGCATTGAGCGCTTTACTCTGCTCCAAAGTCCCATTTGTCAGCCATCCTCCAGCAATAAGGTGTCCGATCTCTGCGTTGGCCCGTTCGTGCTTGCCGGTCCGTCCAAAATTCTGTCCGGCCGCATATGTTTCTGTACGATGCTCGACTGCGGGCGGTTCAAATTACCAGCGAAAAACGAATCCGGAGTATAACAGCACTTACGGAAAGGCTCCAGAAAAGGGCGCTACCCTGCTTTTCTGTGAAATCAGGCTGATGGGAAAAAATCGAGAATTTAGAGTTCATCCTTTAGGTAGCCGTTAGGCCAATATCCTGTGCTCAGCTACTTGTTTTGGACGTGGGTTCCCGTCATCTTGCCGATATCGCGCCGGTACTGCATCCCGTCCCATTTGATTTGCGCCACGGCGTTGTAGCAAAGGCGGATTGCCTTTTCCAACGTCTCTCCCCTGGCAGTCACTCCCAGGACTCGTCCGCCTGCGGTTACCAACTCGCCTGCATCCGATCTCTTCGTGCCCGCATGGAAAACTGTAACGTCTTCAAGGGAAGAGACGCCATCCAGCCCTTCGATTGGGACGTCCATATTGTACTGAGCCGGATAGCCCTGGCTTGCCAGCACGACGCAGGCTGAGGAGTCGTTAGTCCATTCGACTTTGACGTCTCGGAGTCTTCCCGTTCGGATAGCTTCAAAAATATCAACGAGGCTGGTCTTCAGTCTTACTAATATCGCCTGAGTTTCAGGATCTCCCATGCGCACGTTGTACTCCAGAAGCTTCGGACCATCAGCGGTCAACATCAATCCAAGAAAGAGCACGCCGCGAAAGGGGAAGCCTTCCGCTCGAGCGCCCGCGAGTGTGGGCTCAACGATCTCGCGAACAACGCGTTGGAGCGTCTTTGCTTCCAGAATAGACGGTCCGGTAACGGCGCCCATGCCGCCAGTGTTCGGGCCCGTATCATTATCACCGATGCGCTTGTGGTCGCGGGCGGGCGGCATGAGGGCATAGTCCCGTCCATCTGCGAACAGCAGCAGCGAGGTTTCCGTGCCGTAGAGAACCTCTTCGATCAGCACCTGCCTCGCCGCCTCGGCGCCAACCAGCTCGCCGCTCATGAGCATGCGTGCAGATTCTTCCGCCTCTGCACGTGAATTAGCTACAATCACGCCCTTGCCGGCGGCAAGCCCATCCGCCTTAACGACGGCGCGCGAAGCGGCCGGACCAAAAGCTCCACTCCGCAGAATCTCCTCGGCTTCCCCGGCCGACTTAACAACGCAATACTCAGCCGTCGGTATCTTGTGACGAGCCATGAAATCCTTGGCGAACGCTTTGCTCGATTCAAGACGAGAAGCAGCCTGGCTGGGTCCGACAATCGCTAGCCCGTTACGCTCAAACTCGTCCACTATGCCATCGGCCAGTGGTGCCTCCGGGCCCACAATGGTGAGGTCTATTGCCTCTGTCTTTACAAGCTCAATAAAGGCTGACTGGTCGGTCAAAGAGATGGGCTTACACGTAGCAATCTCAGCAATGCCGGCGTTCCCGGGAGCGCAATAAAGCCCTAGCGCAACGTCTGAGGTCTGATTAATAGACCAAAGAATCGCATGTTCGCGGCCACCCGAGCCCAGCACCAATAGCTTCATTTGGTCGTGGCCCTACCGGAGATAAAACTCCTCGTCAGGAGGTGAGTGGGTTGCAGCGAGAGTTGAGTTTTCACAGTGAAATGTTCCAACTGCTCTCGTTAGCAGTTCAGCGGATGCTTGCATGCGGTCACTTGCCTGTCAAGATTACTCAAAGACATAAGCGAGGCACTAACGCGGCAGGTCTTGACACAATTTCGCCATAGCTATACTTTGCCAAGAACGTCAGTCACCAGGGGCGGCTTCAGCCTCCGCATTCATCAGCGGAGACCAGCGGCTTCCCTTTTGAGATCGGATAACTAAATCGATCCCGCCACCGTGCACCATAAGTGAGCGATCCAGGGAGCCAAGATCATGTCACAAATGGAATTTGCCAGCGAAGCGCAAGCGAGTGCTGAAAGCGAGTATCCCGATCGCGCAATCAAATGCGTGGATTGCGGTGAGAATTTTATTTGGACCGGCGGAGAGCAGGTCTTTTTTCACGACAAGGGCTTGAAGAACGAACCTAAGCGTTGCAAACCTTGCAAACAGGCCAAGAATGAACGGCTCGCAGCAATTGCGGCGGCTCAGTCATCGGGAATTCGACAGCGGATCGAAGTGTCTGTTCAGTGCGCGCAGTGTGGACAACAAACAACCGTGCCTTTTTATCCGTCCCAGGGACGTCCGGTTTACTGCCGCTCTTGCTTTCTGGCAACTCGAAACGGGGAAAACGCCGGCTAAGCATCGTTCCCTTGTCGCAATCCCAAGCTGCTTTCTGAATTCCTCGCCTCGCCACTGCCTTCGAACTAAACCTCCAACATGCATGATTGGACGCTTCGGATGCTGAAAGAGTAACGCGCGTTCGCCGCGGAAGTCATGAGTGCTGGTACTCCGTTCGCGCCGAATTCTACGCCCATTCGATGGCGCGTCAAGAGCGGTTTCATTGGACCAGCTCAATCACGACGGTCTAATCTTTCGCAGCAAAAAAAAGCGGGCGGGGGCCTCCCACAGCCCCCACCCTGAAGGCCACGTGTCCTCACCCCACGCGACCACTTCGTCCACCGGGGAGGTGAACGCAGGCGGATTATGCAACAGTCTTCTTAAACTTTCAACAACTTGGCGAAGTTTAATAATCGCGGGGTACTTTGGGTGTGTGGGAACAATCCGGCCGCTACCGCTCCCGGTTCCGTATTGCGATTAAATTAACGGACGGCGACGCGAGGTTATGGCGTGCGAGGAATCCGAAACGCCAACTCTCAGCGCTGACTGGTTCGGTTCGAAGAACTTAGACCGCTTCCAATAGCTGCTGCATCGTCTGCGCGAGGTGATTCTGTAGAAAACTTTTCATGCTGAGACAGATCTGCGAGCGCGACGACAATCAGGAGCGCAGTCACACCAAGAGTAGCGAGGATATAGAGAACAGCGGTCAGCTCTCGATAAAGTAGAAAGACCGTAAGAAGACTGAGCGCAGCTATCCACGCGAAGGTGACGAATCTTCTGTTGCGACCCCAATTTGCTTTTCGACTCATTCAAACATGCCCTCGTAGCTCGATAATTTCAGAATCTACATCGGTCCACCGCGTTTGGTAGCTGCAGTCTCAAACCCTTGCGCTTTCGTGATTGATCAATAAAGAACGCGCGTGGGCAGTATCTGGCCGCTGGCCGAAAGAGCGCCGTTGAAAACTCCAGACACAGCTCCCATTAATGTAGTCCCGATACGGGTCGAAGAAAACATTCCGGCTTCTGGGACTTCAATAATATCGTAAGCTTCCAGTAAAATATCTGGTTTCTGCTTCTTTTTGATCGCAGAGTAGTCTACGTGAATGGTATTTTGTTCCGCAGATCCGGGTTTTTGCCGGTAGATCCGAATGTCTGTGGTCTTGGCCTCTTTCCTTGCACCCCCAACCATAGCGAGAGCTCGACCCAGAGTAAGTTGCTCACGCATGAAAAGACCCTGAGGAGCAACCACACTTCCGGTGATGTATACAGGTTCCGCCTCAGTTACCAATATGTAGTCGCCCGGGCGAATTACAGGATTAGCATCGAGTTTGCCGGCGCGGAGTTCGGAAATCTTTACCAAGGTAAGCGGAATCTTCGTCCCATCAATAGGAGCAGCCTCGGCTTCCTCACCGGGCGCCGGGCACATTACCGGTTCCGTGTGAAGAATCTGAATCGTTCCCGCGGCCCGCTCTGTAAATCCACCTGAAGCGGCCATCAGCTCATTGAGACGCACCTTTCGCTGCATCTGAATTCGCGTGGGTTGTCGGACAGCACCAAACACAGTCGCCGGCTGTCGACTATTTCGTTGCGTTATTCGAACGCTGATCTGAGGCTTCTTGAGATATTTACCGTAGGCGGCTGCGATATCCTTTTGCACCTCTTTTTCGGTGCGACACTTTGCGGGGATAGGCGTTTCAAGAAATGGAAGAGAACTAATGTTCCCGTCGCTATCTATCTCGGCGGTAGAGTTGAGGTCCGGTTGTCCAAAAATTCTGACGTCCAAAATGTCACCAGGCCCAAGCAGATAATTCCTGATTCCCTGATTATCTACCGAGGATGAAGACTGTGTTGGTGCTGGGGCTTGATCTTGGGCTTGCACTGCCACCATAAGAAAAAGACAAGCGAGAATTGCTGCAAAAAAGAAAATCCTTACTTTCATAAAAAACCTCAGAAACCAGAGAGTCCCGCGCCTCGAGATTTGATAAAGTGACCGGAACGCGGAACCCGGGAACTAACGATCTTCAGTGGGGGTCCTGTTCAATTTTACCTTGCCGGCACTGTTGAACTGGTGCGGGACAGGGCTACTACCGCGCTTTCGCACCGTGCCCGGCAACGCAAAGCCGGTAAAGAGTAAGTTGCAATGATCGCACAATAGGTTGTAGATGCCAACCATGCGTAAAAGCAGTGGGGTTGGCTTATAACCTCGCCGGATACGCGAGCGGCGACACTTGGGACATCGTTGTGAAATCAATGTGTGGGCCTTCTCTTCGTTGTCTTTCCCAGTCGATCTCTCATTCGGGGGCTTTGTGCGGCGACTTCAGACGGACTCGGAGTAACTCGATTTCTCGGCCGATTCTCTCCGCGCCGGCTATTCTCACGTCCTCTTTGACCGATTCGCGCTCCAGGTAAAATAGCGCATCCTTGTATCGATCAATGGCCCGCCGATAGTGGCCCTTGAACGCGGCCCGCTCAGCGAGCTCCACCCAATGGGCGACCTTCACCGAAGCGATGAACTCCTTAATCGCCAGCTTCGACTCGTTTAGTTCGTGCTCTTCCGGAAAAACCTTGAGGGCAGAGTCCAAACACTCAACAGCGCGAATGGCCGTTTCGATCTTATCTGATATTCGAACGCGCTTCTGGGCCTCGTGGGTAAGGATTCGCGAAGAGTCTCTGGCCCAGGTGAGCAGGTGATGCCTCTCTAGTGTACGAACCCGCTCCTGTCCCGCGCGCATGGCATTTCGCTTTTCCGGCGGCAGATTGTTTGCGCGCAAAGCTTCTTCGGTAGTCTCAAGATAGTTCTGACAAAGATGAAAGACATCCAGATGAGAATCCGGAGATGAGGTTGTCTCAGCTTCTGCTGATTGTTTTTGAATTGTCGCCAGCGCCGCCGCGTGCAGTGAGGTGGGATAGGTTTTCTTCGAGGAGTTTGGCTTGTGACCACTTACCCGGGCCCCACCCTCCGAAACACTGTTCTCCAGAAGATAACGAGTCCAGGCACGCCGCATTACCACTTCGCGCGCCGATAGCGCCACGAGTAGCACCACACTAGCTGCAAGACCAGCTGGGACCCAGGGTGCTTCGTCGCCTCCGACAATTAACATCCACCACAAAGCAAAGAACAGCGCGATCGCGGCTGCGACTGCCGCAATCATGTATCCTGTGCTCGAAGGCATGCGGGCCCGAGAGGAGCGTCGGCGCGCCGTATCCGCTGAGCTACGCATACTTGAACGCGCTGTTCTCGGAAAGAATTGATCCGCTGGGTTATTGGCCAAACGATTCCCTCTGAGGGGATGGTTCAGTATCTAGCCGCGGTCATTGCAAGCTGAAACTGGCACGAAGGTCAGGGTTTCACGCCTGTGTCCCCTCCGACACAAGCATGTTTGGCACATAGTCAACTTTTTGGGCTTTACCTGTCAATATATGATGGGTTCACAAGTCCCAAACTCAAGATTAGAAGAAGGGCTAACGAGATGGACGCAGAGTTCGCGGAAAAGGTCGTACTCGTAACCGGTGCGACATCAGGAATTGGCCGGGCATGCGCATTGAGATTCGCCGGCGCTGGCGCCCGAATAGCGGCGGTTGGACGCAATGAAGAAGCCTTGGCGAACCTATCTAAAGAGGTCGGGGAGGCGAGCGGCATGACTCTTCTGTTGCAAGCCGATTTGTCGCGGGCACAGGAAGCAGAACGCGTGGTTGATCAAACCATAGAACATGCCGGTGGAATTGATGTGTTAGTTAACGCAGCTGGCCATATCGCGACGGGAACTATCGAGGAGACATCCCTGGAAGCCTGGGATGCGATGCTCAACATCAATCTTCGGGCGGTCTTTTACCTCACGCAAAAGGCCGTGCCAAGTCTGATTGAGCGACGCGGCAACGTCGTCAACGTTTCAAGCGTTACAGGAATGCGTGCTTTTCCGGGCGTTCTCGCTTACTGCGTCTCAAAAGCCGGGGTTGACCAACTAACACGCTGCGCGGCCCTTGAGTTGGCTGCGAAAGGCGTTCGAGTGAATGCGGTTAACCCGGGAGTCGTAGTCACTGAGATACACCGACGCGGCGGCATGACCGATGAGCAATACGATGCCTTTCTGGAGCGCTCAAAACAGACTCATCCGCTCGGTAGAGTCGGAGAAACGAAGGAGATCGCCGAGCTGGTATTCTTTCTGGCGTCCGACCGAGCTTCATGGATCACTGGGGCGACTTATTCCATCGATGGTGGCCGGGCTCAAACCTGCGCCAGATAACCGGTCCTGATAAACCCCGGGAAAACGTCTGCATTCTGCAAAAAGATTAGCCCTTGAAACGGGAATCTGGATATACTCTGCCGCGCATCTACCGGTAACCTACGCGAGTACAGTCGAGCGGCTAATGTTTCCAAACGGAATTCCAGCGAGGGACGAAAGATGAATCCTCAATATTCAAATCCGGCCCCCGTGATCAGACCATCGAGTCACAAGAGCGCTTTGCGAATGGTGTTTGCCGTGGCGGCCGCACTTGTAGGACTACTGCTCGCACTCATTGTTCTCCTGCTGATCGGGTTTGAGACTGGGCCAGTCGCTCTGCTCATCGGACTCGTCTCCGCTACTATTCCCGTCCCGCTATACCTGATGCTCGTGCTTTGGATCGATCGGTACGAATCTGAGCCTCTCTGGATGCTGGCCACGGCATTTTTTTGGGGCGCGCTGGTCGCGGTATTCATCGCCCTCCTTTTCAATACCGCGAGTAGCCTGATGGTTGCGGTCATGACAGAAAGCATGGAGGCGGGCCAGGCCTTTGGCGCGGTGGTTTCCGCACCTATTGTTGAGGAGACCGCAAAGGCATTGATTCTTTTTATCCTGTTCTTCAAAAAGGACGAGTTTGACGGCGTCGTGGACGGTATTGTCTATGCGGCAATGGCTGGTCTTGGGTTTGCCATGACCGAAAATATTCAATACTACGGGCGCGCGGTCATGGAATCAGGTAGCGGCGGTTTGACTGCGGTTTTTATTCTCCGCGGAACATTGTCTCCTTTCGCACATCCGCTATTCACCAGTATGACTGGCATCGGTCTGGGCCTGGCGCGACAATCCCGCAACACCTTCGTCAAGCTGGTGATGCCCGTTCTCGGGTTGTTGACGGCCATTTCGATGCACGCTATCTGGAACGGCTCAGTTGTCGTTTTTGGTGGCCTGGGTTTTCTGTTCGCGTACCTGGTCATCATGGTCCCCGCTTTTGTCATCATTCTGGCGGTGATCTTTCTCGCTCTCCGCAGGGAGGGACACGTTGTGAGAGAGTTTCTTCATTTGGACTTGCAGGGAGGGAGACTTACGAAGCTGGAGTATGATCGACTCTGCACGATCAGAGGGCGCATGGGAGCTTCATTCAATGCCTTCTCGCGCGGCGGGGTTGGCAATTGGCGCGCCTGCAGACAAGCGAACCAGCTAGCCAGCGAACTCGCCTTTCATCGCAGCCGTGTGGCCCGAGGTATTTCCAGTGAGAATGCGCACGAACGTGAGGCAGCCTACCAGACAGCCTTGCAGGACCTGCTGACGCGCCTGCGCCGGACCTAATTCGAGTTCGAAGACAAAAGCTCGCGAGTTTTGTTGCTGTTCGCTTATACTGGTCAAGGCCAGCGTACGGTCTTTTTCACCCAAGCAGACCCGTGAGAGTTCAACTTCTACACAGCACCTTTGACGGCCAGGGCCACGCAACCTTGGAGCAGCGTCTGACCTGTTATCTCATCGACGATTGTGTTGCGGTAGATGCGGGAAGCATTGCTATCGCTCTCACCACGGAACAACGTGGGAAGGTGCGGGACATAATTGTTACCCATCCTCACATGGACCACATTGCCAGCCTGCCGATTTTTATCGACGATCTCTACCCGACACTAGAAGAGCCAATCCGCGTCCACGCCACCGCCGAGGTGATTGCGCTTTTGGAGCGTGATATTTTTAACTGGAATGTCTATCCCCGGTTTTCTGAGCTTAAGAACGACTTCGGCCCAGTAATGGAGTACGTTCCCATTCCGGAACGTAAGGAGTTTAAGTTGGCCCACCTGACAGTGATCGCCTTGCCGGTAAATCACATCGTGCCGACCGTGGGTCTGATCGTTTCCGACAGCAAGAGTACTGTGGCATTCAGTTCTGACACTGCTGAAACGGAGGAGTTTTGGGAGGCGGTCAACAGGATTCCGCGCCTTGATGCTCTCTTGATTGAAGCTTCGTTTCCCAACTCGATGGCCCAGCTTGCCGAGGTCTCGCGGCATTTCACGCCTGCGTCTCTGGGTCAGGAACTAAACAAACTTCACCATAATGGGCTGGACATTCTCGCGGTCCATCTCAAACCAGCTTACCGCGAATTAATCATTGAGCAGCTGGGCGCGCTTAATCTTCCTAGCTTGAATGTGATGGAACCCGGCAGGACCTATACCTGGTAGATGCCCTCTAATTCGGACTCAGGCTTCAGCGAAACGGCACAAACTCCTTCTCCGCATGTTCACCCATTGCGCCATCGAGTGTCACCCGTCCACTTGGAAGTAATTCTTTGACGCGGAACGTTCTTTCCTGCCGGTCGCGGCCGGGCATCAGCTCAGCTCGAAAAGTAACCATCATCCCTGGCCGCGCCCATACGTCAGCGTCATGGTTCCGGTAAAGTTGGTCTCTCGTTCCCATGTTCTTCTTTCTGGCTAAATACGCGCCAACAGCACCAAATGCGCCAGCCGCCATTGCCAAACCGCCAAGCAGACGCTTAGTTCCCTTCTTCATTTAACCTACTGCTCGCAAAGCGGGTCGAGCCGGGCAGTGATCGTCGGCAAACCGCTTAGGGCCCGGTCCGCGTTTATCTGCGTGAAGTGGACCCACTCGGCCGGCACCTTGTCTTCTGCGAAGATTGCTTCCACCGGACATTCAGGAACGCACACGTCGCAGTCGATACAGGTTTCGGGATGAATTACGAGCATATCGTCATCGAGATGAAAAGCCTCAACAGGACAAACCAGCGCGCAGTCAGTGTACCGGCAGTTGACGCATGGTTCTGCAACGACGTAGGTCATTCAGATGTAGCCTCCTGAATACAAGAGTAGGGGTCAGGCATTTCTGGATCGGCAGATTTCATCCACGGAATTCGCTGAGGGCGATTGCGAAACAATGATCCCACGGCCGACTAATTAACTCGCCTATAATTAAGCACGAATTGGAAAGTTTTGAAAGAAGTGAGTTGCCATTGAGTGCACGCTTGTTGTACCGACCGGCCACTATTCGGCTCTTTGTTCCAGCCAGGCGCGAACGGGAGCGCCAGTCGAAAAGTCGTAAAAGCCGAGATCGCTCTGGGACAGCATCTTAGTGAGCAGAATAATCTGGCCGGTGTGCATGGAGAAATGCTCAGTCACATGGAAGATGGCCGCGAGCGCTGTAACTTTGGTGCCTTGGATCTCATGCTGCTCGAGACATCGCTCGAGGTCAAATCTCGCGAGTACGGTGTCCACGTCTTCCAGCGTTTCTCGGAGCGAGGATAGTAATTCACTACGCGGAATCATTGCCCGCTCATC
>CAZVHN010000462.1:0-5092 GCA_964626895.1 uncultured Chloracidobacterium sp.
AGCGCGCCCCCGCCCCAGCGTAGCGTCATTAACTTAAGCTTGCTTCAAGACTACGTCGGACTGAGTCAGCATAACAATTGAGCGGTTTTAGCTTAGCGAAAGACGCTACGCTGGAGCGGGGGCGCGCTGCGCTTTGCCCACCTTCCCAACCTGCAAATTTCCTCACCTTGAGTGGTCAGTTCCAACGTTTAGTGTAATGCATCTGAAGTTCTGGTGGTCTGATCCACGTTTTGCCTCACCTCAGTTCATTCGGCAGTGAACTCATATCTGATTACACCGGAGACTTTTACCGGTTTGCCGTTTACTTTAGTTGGCGAAAACTTCGCTCCGCGGGCGGCGGCCACTGAAACCGCTTGGAGTAGAGGATGTCCTGATACAGCGCGGGCGGAAACAACGTTGCCCTTTTCGTCCACCAGTACCTGTACCACTACCGTACCCGACGCCCTGGCTTGTTTTGCTATTGGCGGGTAAGCAGGCTTGGGGAGACTGATGGCCTTGCCGTTTAATACGCCACCTGCAACAGTCGTCCCTGAAGCCACATCCTCATCGGTGTTGAGGTCAGTGTCGGTATTACTATTGAGGTTGGCATCTTCGCTGTCGCTGCTCTTATCGGCGATGTTGATTGTCTGGCCGCCGGCAGTTCGAACGACGCCTTTCGTCAAGCGCCAGACGCTATTGCTTCGCACCAGAGTCACTTCATATTTACCAGTGTCTTTGGAGCCCTGAACCGACATTGTGAAGGCCGCGTTTCCGGAACCATCGGCGTTCGTGCTAAAGGCTCCAAGTGGAAATCCCGTGTCCTTAATCTCACCTAACTGGTCCTTAACCTCCTCGTTCTCTTTGAGGGCAGTCACCGCCACGGTGTAGGCCTCAGAGGACTTCAAAGTTTCCTCTAGCTTCTGGTAGCCGAAATAGATGGCGACAGCGAGTCCACCTCCCAAGAACAGCAGTATGATGGCCACGATCAAGATGATCTTGCCGCAACCCGATTTCTTTGCGGGTTGGGCTGCGGGTCCGCCCTTCATCGGTGACATCGGTGCCGGGGGCGAGCTGTAGGGAGGGGGACTTCCGTACAGGGGCGGAGGTTGAGGCTGAACGGGAGCTCCACATTTTGGGCAGAATCTGTTGAACGACTCCACGGCATTGCCGCAACTAGTGCAAATCACATTTAGTCTCCTGGTTTCGGATCTCTTTAATAGCCGTTCAGAGGCAAAGCAGATGTCCAAGTTTCGCGCGGGCAAGCATAATCTGCCCATGACCAAGCTACAAGGGAAACTCGGGCAACGTTGATTGGCAGTAGCCCCGGGTCAATGGTGAATCAAATCAAAGGCCTCCTTGACAGTCGGGCTACTGCCCCGGAGTGAAATTGACTTCCGACTGCATGTCTCATAAGGTGTCGTTTCGCTGATCCAGCCTGCTCGAGTTCCAATCGTTTGCGCAAGGAGCTTCCGCCAATGCTAAACGTCTCAAGAGTTATTTCGAGTTCTGTCACCAGACGGGCCGCCGTGCTGATTCTTATCGCAGCTTTCGCCGTGGCAGCCGCGGCCCAGCAGGGCTACAAGAAGCCACCGCAAGATGTCCTGGACATCCTCAGCGCTGCCGTGACTCCGACCGCTTCGGTAAGTCCTGCGCGCGACATGATGCTGCTCGCCACCGGCCTTCGCTATCCACCCATCGCCGATCTGGCGCAGCCGATGTTGAGACTCGCCGGCCTCAGAATCAACCCAAACACCAATGGCCCGCACCGGTATCAGTATGCTGTGGCGCTGACTCTCAAACGAATTAGTGACGGCTCCGAAATCAAGATCGATCTCCCGCCCGGCGCGAAGATTGGTGCGCCGCAGTGGAGTGCAGACGGAAAACAGTTTGCCTTCACGAATACCGCAAACTCAGGAATCGAGCTTTGGGTTGGCGATAGCGCCAGCGGAAGGGTGCGAAAGCTAAAAGCCATCGCCATCAACGCTACTGAAGGCGATCCCTTCCAGTGGATGCCTGACAACCGGACCCTGCTGGTGCAACTCGTGCCTGCAAAGCGGCGCCCGGCGCCCGCACCATCGAGTGTGCCACGCGAACCAAACTGGCAGGAGAGTTCAGGCAAAGTGGGTCCGGTACGCACATTCCAGGATTTGCTGAAGACCCCTTACGACGAGGACTTGTTCGAGTATTACGCCACCTCTCAGCTTGCCCTCGTCGATAGTAGCAGTGGAAAACTCACTGAATTGGGCCAGCCGGCAATCTTTCTGTCGCAGGACGTGGCGCCCGATGGCCAACACATTCTGGTGGCCCGTATCCGGCGTCCGTTCTCCTATCTTTATCCAGACCCTGCTTTTCCTCGCGACGTGGAAGTCTGGGACACGAAAGGGAAGTTGGCTTACAAGTTGGCCAGCCTTCCGTTAGCGGATCAGGTGCCGATTGATGGCGTGATCACTGGACCACGATCATATCGCTGGCGCCCGACGGAGCCGGCCACGGTCGTTTGGGTTGAGGCACTCGATGGCGGCGATCCGAAAAAGAAAGTGGCACACCGCGATCGAGTGCTGATGTTAAAAGCGCCCTTCGCCGGCTCACCAACTGAATTGATCAGAACTGAACACCGCTTTGCAGGATCCTCGTGGGGAGAGAAAGACGGACTCGCGTTGGTGTCCGACTTCGATCGCGATCGGCGCTGGGCAAGAACATTCATGATGAGTGCAGACAAGCCAGGCGAAACGCCAAAGCTTGTCTGGAGTCGCAGCATTCAAGATCGCTATGGCGATCCCGGCTCTCCCGTTACCCGGCTGCTGCCCAACGGCGAGCGCGCCATTTTGCAAAATGGTGACTGGATCTTTTTGGTGGGCACGGGTGCATCAGCGGAAGGTGACCGGCCCTTTCTCGATCGGTTCAATTTGCAGACTCAGAAGGCCGAACGCTTTTTCAGAAGCGATGCGAACCACTACGAGTCGTTCGTGGCCTTGTTAGATGACGATGGCAAGAAGTTTATTACGCGACATGAAAGCCCCACGGCCGCGCCCAATTTTTACCTGCGCACCTCAGGAGACGCGAGTGGTAAGCCAATCAAGGCACTCACAAACTTCCCGGATCCCACGCCCCAGTTGCGCGGTATCAAGAAGCAGTTGGTAACTTACAAACGCGCAGATGGCGTGCAGTGCTCGTTCACGCTCTACCTGCCTCCCGGTTACAAGGAGGGCACTCGGCTACCGACGGTCGTCTGGGCCTATCCGCTGGAATTTACCGATCCCGGTACAGCGGGCCAGGTGACTGGCTCAACGCAACGCTCCACACAAATTGTCGGTCCCTCGCATCTGTTCTTCCTGTTGCAAGGCTATGCAGTGCTGGACAACGCCACGATGCCGGTGGTTGGTGAGCCGGAAACGGTCAACAACACCTACGTCGAGCAGATTGTGATGAGCGCGAAAGCGGCAATCGATAAGGCTACGGAAATGGGGGTGACTGATCCTGAGAGAGTCGGGGTGGGTGGCCACAGCTATGGCGCATTCATGACGGCGAACCTCCTGGCGCATTCAGATCTGTTTCGCGCCGGCATTGCACGCAGCGGCGCTTATAATCGCACGCTGACACCGTTTGGTTTTCAAAGCGAGCGTCGAACGCTTTGGGAAGCGCCTGATCTGTACATCAAGGTTTCGCCATTCATGGTGGCCCACCAGATCAATGAGCCGATCCTGTTCATTCACGGAGAAGCCGACGACAACACTGGTACGTTTCCGATTCAATCAGAGCGGATGTACCAGGCCGTGCGTGGCCACGGCGGCACAGTCAGACTGGTCACCTTGCCGCTTGAGGCTCACGGCTATGCGGGACGCGAGACCATCGAGCATGTGCTTTACGAAATGATCAATTGGTTCGATAAGTATGTGAAGAACGCACCACCGCGCGCAAAGCAGACCGCAGTGAATTAATGTCCTTGGAGCGCGGGCATCCTGCCCGCAATGAGCGCGCTAGCGCGAACAAACGTCCGGGAGCCATTAGCCCAGACAATTCGACTGCGCAATAACGAGTAGCACCTACCCTTGACTTAAAAACCGATCAACTTTCTAAGTTAAGTCTGGGGTCGGTTCGTTCGCGCTAGCCCGCTTCCTGCCGGCGGGACGCCCGCGCTCCATTGCGGCGCGCTCCGCTCACTGACGCTTCTTCTGCGCCCTCCACCACGCGCTGCTAAACCTCCAGTCCTCAGGTCGTGAACAGAGCCCTGCCATTACCGGATTGTTTTCAATGTAGGTGATCGTCTTTTCATAGTGGTTTCCATCGCGGATATAACGATCGAAGTAGTCCTCCATCCAGAACTCTCCCGTCCGACCGAGCATTCGGTTCGCCTTTAAGGCCGTGTAGGACTTCAGCGAATGCATGATCTGGGACAATGTGTGATCACCTATCGGAGTAAGCAGGAAGTGAACGTGATTGGGCATCACAACCCAAGATCGCAAGCGATACCGGACACCATCGAAATGAAGTAACGAATTTTCGACTGTCGAAGCAATGGCCTCTTGCCTCAGATAGCAAGCACCGTATCCAGCATCAAGGTACGACTCAATTTTGATCCGCAAAGAGCGCGCAAGGTCCTCCGACCCACGTTGTTCCAGCATTCGGCGCCAGTTTTGTAGAACCTCCTGAGGCAGCGAATCAGCTAAATGAAGCGTGAGAAACTGTGCGCGCTGTCCGGCTTCGAAGTGAGGTAGATAGCCCCGGCTATGCCAGCGAGGGGTAGTGGTATTTTGAGTCAAGGGGTGAGGTCCTTTCTCGTGATTCCAGTTAACGGGATCAATTGCTGAGCAAATTCAATTTAGTTCACTATGCGCGCGAAGCGCAACTGGAGCGCGGGCATCCTGCCCGCAATGAGCGCGTAGCGCGAACCAGCCTTATCCCACACTCAACTAAGAAACGGTCAGGGTGCAGTGTTATCACATGCAGTCGAATTGTCTGGGCTAATAGCTCCCGAACGTTTTTCGCGCTGCGCGCTCATTGCGGGCAAGATGCCCGCGCTCCATAGGCAGATGCCCGCGCTCCATAGGCAGATGCCCGCGCTCCATAGGGCCGCTCAAGTTAGTCCCAGTATCGTTCGGGCCAGCGGCGCTTG
>CAZVHN010000463.1:0-8514 GCA_964626895.1 uncultured Chloracidobacterium sp.
CCAACTCTATTAAGCTGGTAGTCGTTGACGCGGCAGCCAGCGATTCATTCGCTGTCATAACTCGTGAGAAGGAGTTTGTCAGACTTGGGCACCAAACGCTGCGCAGGGGGCATATCAGCCGCGCCGCCATCGACCGCGCGGTGGAATGTCTACAGCGATTTCGCTCGATTGCCGAGGCCCGCGGTGCTGAGAGCATAATTGCTACAGCCACAGCTTCGGTGCGCGAGGCGAACAACTCTTCTCAGTTTGTCAGGGAAGTCGAACAGAAGAGCGGAATAAAAGTAGAGGTCCTCTCCGGAATCGAAGAGGCGAGGCTGATCGGACTCGCGGCGAGTCAGAGCTGCTCGACCACTGGGGCCACCAACCTGAACCTTGATATCGGTGGCGGTTCAACTGAAATCTCTGTCTTTCGTGAGGGAGTGCCGCTCGCGCTCTTGTCCGTCGACCTGGGGGCGATTGGTCTGACGGAGAACTTCCTGAAATCCGATCCTCCAAAAGCTAAGGAACTGGGTGATATGCGTCATCAAGTTCAAGCGGCATTCGAACGCCCGGCGCGCGAGTTGCGCAATGCAACTTGGCAGCAAGCCACCGGCACATCAGGAACCATTCTCGCGTTAGGAGCGGCGCTACGTTCGCGACTGGAGAGTGACACACAACGAAAAAACCTGCCGGCGCAACCCTCGGAGTTTGACATATCCTTAGGGCTGCTTTTGCGACTTAACGTAAGCCTTGCCAGCCTCCCCGTTGCGGAGCGCAAGCGATTGGTCGGACTCAGTGCTCAGCGGTCAGAGATCATTGTCGCCGGTGGTCAAATACTTGAAGGAGCTATGCGCTCCTTGCGGCTTAACTCCCTGCTGACTTGCGAATGGGCGTTGCGCGAAGGCGTCATCATCGATCGCCTCAGGGAACTGGAAGCTGAATCACGACCACCTGTTTCGCACTTTGCTGATCCCAAAATGCGCAGCGTTCACGCCGTCGGGCGGCGCTTTGGCTATGAAGAAGCTCATTCCCTCCAGGTGGCTCGCTTGGCTGAGAAGATCTTTGATAGCCTGGCGCCCAGTGAAGAGCTGACTCGCCACCAACGCACTTTGTTATCGGCGGCCGCGTTGCTTCACGACATTGGTTATCACATCGCCCACGGGTCTCATCACAAGCACGCCCTCTATCTAATAAAGAACTCGGAGCTGACCGGCTTTGCTGAAGGTGAGCGCGCAGTTATCGCGAATATTGCCCGTTACCACCGCGGTTCTCCCCCCAAAGAGCGACACCCGGATTTCGCGGCGCTCAATACGGCCGATCGCGACTCGGTGGCCCGCCTGGGTGCCATTTTGCGACTCGCCGACGGATTGGACAGAAGTCATGAAAGCCGCGTGCGTGAGCTTGAATGCGTTGTGGAAGGAGACGTGGTCAAGATAGCGGTGCAGAGTGATGTCGATTGCGAAAAGGAAATGATTGAGGCCGAGCGAAGACGCCCCCTGTTTGAGCAAGCGTTCAACTGCAATTTGTCCATCACCGCTAGAAACGCAAAGTCGACTCGCGGATAACTACATATGGCTAAAGCTGAGCAAATCGTCGGTATCGAATGCGATGGCGGAGCGAGGGAGGCCGTGCCCCTTGTGCTGGGACCCAGGCTTGAGGAGATGTGTCTCTTGCGCAGAGCTGCGCTTGATTTCAGAGACCCGGAGGGCGTTCACGATATGCGCGTCGCCTCGCGTCGCGTGCGCAGTGCCCTTAGGGATTTTGCGCCTCACTTGCGTAAGACAAGAATAGCCCCGTCGACAAAGCATCTAAAAGAAATCGCTGACAAACTGGGAGTCGTACGCGACTGCGATGTGGCAATCATCGCTCTTGAGAAATTACAAAAAAAAGCTGATCCAGAGATTTCGTCAGGTTTGCAAAGGATTATCGACGATCAAAAAGCCAAGCTGGATCCAGCGCGAAAAGAGCTGGGGCAAGCCTTAAACTACAAGAATCTCTCCGAACTCAAGCGCAATTTCCGTCATGCGGTCGAGGATGCACTTGTTCCTCAGACCGCTACAAAACCACGTATATCCGGCCGCACGCTCAAGAGTGGCCCCAGCTATAAGGTGTTCGCCAGATCGACTCTTCTTAAACGCCTGAAGGAACTGGAAACCTTAAGTCCCAGTTTATATGAGCCACAGAAGGTTAAACCTCTGCACGAAATGCGCATTGCGGCCAAACGCCTCAGGTATGCGATGGAGTTGTTTGCCGCGTGCTGGTGCGACCAGTTCGGAGTTTTTCCCCGCCAGGTGGCCCAGATGCAATCATCTCTAGGTGAACTCCATGACTGCGATCTGTGGATTGAACATTTTGGAAAGCGATTATCCAGACTCAAGAAGAAGGCGAGCTCTGAGCGTGCTACCACCGAAGACGAACGCGACGCAATGATATGGCTCTTGAGTCACTTTTCCAGATTACGAACAAAGCATTTTCGTGCGGCGCTGGCACTTTGGCACGAATGGGAGGAAAAGGACTTCTGCAATCGCTTGACTGCTACCTTGAGAACTTAGACCCCGGTCCAAGAAATTCTGCAACTTGGGGGAATTTGCAGACTTTCTTCGGTAACGGCCGATGATGGATCCACATTCGCAGCCTTTAGAAATAATCAACTCAAGTTTTACTATAGCTGGTGATATGTCGTTCATGAGCAAGACAGCAGCGTTCCTGAGTCGGAATGCACTGCGAAATTTGGTCTCCGAATCTGTAGCCATAGACTTGGGTTCGGCAGCCACCATCGTCTATGTGCATGGTCGCGGCGTGGTCGTCGATGAACCATCCCTCGTAGCTGTCAATACAATCACCGGAGGGGTCGTAGCGATTGGGCTTGAAGCGCAACAGATGTACGGACGCGAAGCCCGCGATGTTACGGTGATTGCTCCATTGCTTGATGGGGTCGTCGCAGACTTTGAAAGAACGAAGGAGATGCTGGCGCATTTTGTGCGTAAAGCACGTGGCGGTAACTCCTATTTCAGCCGTCGCGCGCTGATGAGCGTGTTGTTTGGGATCACGCAGGTTGAGCGTCGCGCTCTGCTTAGCGCTGCCGAACATGCGCGAATCGGTCGCGTGGTCATGATAGAAGAAGGCCTAGCGGCAGCCTTTGGTGCGGGTGTCAGAGTGGACGACCCTCGCGCTTCGGCGGTGGTAGATATCGGCAGCCGAACAACCAACGTAGCCATCGTCGCTAACGGAGCAATTGTTCATGGGCACGCTGAGAGGATCGGAGGCTGGGACATTAACGCTGCGATTATTGATCACGTCCGGCGTCACCGGGGACTTGCGATCGGCGCCCACTCAGCTGAGCGTCTGAAGCTTGAATTAGCTTCAGCGATCCTTCCCACCGACCTCGCCCGGGAGATCACTATCAAAGGTCGTGATGTTTTCACCGGCGGTCCTGGGGCCATCGAGATCACGGCCGGTGAAGTCTATCCCGTCGCCCAGTATGTGGTTCACAAGATCGTCGAAAGTGTGGGCACTACGATCACCGGACTTCCTCCTGAAGTCGCCGGTGATATATATGAGCGGGGGATCATCCTAACGGGCGGCGGGGCGCAGTTCGGCGGCTTGGACGATTACTTGCGTGAATACACCAAACTACCAGTGCGGATCGCCGATGAGCCCAGATATGCCATTGTGCGTGGTCTCGCGCAGATGTTCGACGAACCTCTTTGGCTACGCCGCGTCATACGTAGCGAGCCTCACCCTCTTCTGGATGCGGGGTCTGATTATTTCAGTTAGATATCCACCGCGATCCCGCGCCACTTTCCCTGCTTGAAGCGAATCACGCTCAGCGTGCACCGCGTGGCGTGACCGACAAGAATCGCGATCCAGATATCGATCGGGTCCAACGTGCTTGTCTGCTGGATCACGAAGCAGATGCTGAGGGGCACGATGATCTGCGAGATGATCGAGATGTAGAGCGGGCTCCTTGTGTCTCCCGTCCCCTGCAGTCCACCTGTGTACGTGAGCGCGACGGCGATGAAAAGACCCGAGACGCTCAGCAGGCGCAGAAGTTGGACGCCGATCTCGACGACGGCAGGCTCGTGCATGCCGAAGATGGCGAGCAGTTGTCGCGGGAAGAACAGGAAGAAGAATCCGATGCACGCCGCGCCGGCGAACCCCAGGCGTGCCGCCATGTGCACCGCCTCGTCGGCCCGATCGGGACGGCCCGCGCCGAGGTTCTGTCCTGCAACAGTCGCAGCCGCACCCATCAGACCGATCGCTGTCCAGGTGATCAGGGAGAAAAGTTGTGAATAGGAGACGGCGAACGCCGCTTGCGCCGCCGCGCTCTGAGCAAGCGAACCGATAAACGCGAGCATGAACACTCCACCTATGTTCATCGCGATTCCCTGAATGCCGGTCGGCAGGCCAAATCGGAAAAGCGACCTGATGATGCTCCAATTCGGACCGAAGCCATCTCCGCGGGGGAAGGAAACGACCCAGCCGCCGCTCCAGAGCTTCCAGAGCGAGTACACCGCCACGAGCCCCGACGCTGTCACGGTGCCCATCGCGGAGCCAGCCGTACCGAACGACGGGATGGGACCCAGCCCGCGAATGAGGATCACGTTCAGGACGAGGTTCAGCACGGTCATTGCGATCCCGAGGATCATCGGCGTGCGCGCGTCTCCGGCGGAGCGTAGCGCCCCACTCAGCATGAAGAAAATGAGCATGCCGCTGCTGAAGAGGAACATGATGCGCAGGAACGGCAGCGCTTCCGCCTTCACTTCGGGTGCGGCGTTGACCAGATCGAGCAGCGATGGCGAGAGGACATACCCTAGCGGCGCCATTATCAGGAGCGAGATGCCGACCGCCGTGAGGAAAGCCTGATAGACGGTGCGGTTGACTTTCTCTTCCTCGCCGGCGCCGGCAAAGCGGGCTACGAGCACGCTCATGCCCGTAAATAGCGAAGTGATGAAGACGATGACCACGATGAAGATCTGCCACGCCACGCCGATCGCGGCGTTCCCCGTGAAGCCCACGAGATGGCCGACAAGCACATGATCGACAATTCCCTGCAATCCGCCGATGATGTTCGTGAGCATCGTCGGCCAGGCGATTTTCCAGACCGCGGACCGCAGCGGTCCCTCGACGATGGATCTGTCGTAGCGTCCCTTTTCCAGCGGCGACGGATTCGTATGAGGTCCGGGTGGCCCAGGGATCACGTCCGCGCTCGAAAGAGCGGCCTGTTCGGAAACGTTAGTCATAGGATCTTAAGCAAATTACTTTATCACGCGGAATCCAGGATGCCGTTACCCCATGAGGCGCACACGAACCAAACCGCAGTTTCTTGCTGTTTGAGCAATTTCAACCGACCTAGCTAGATGATCCACGCGGGGTCCCCACGCGGGCTGCCGCGTGGGGTGCTAGGAAATTGCACAAACCGACACGAAGGTCTTGTTAGTGTCAATTTCGTGTGAGTTCGTGGATCGTGTATTGTCCTTGAGGTGGAGCTAAGGCATTACTAAAATTTCCGGGAAGGAGTTTCCATGAACGCCCGAAGATTCAACTGGCCAATCTGGGCAGGTTTTCTGCTTAGCTTAGTTGCTTTCCTCAGCTACTTCTTTGTCTTTGTTTGGGTCCCTGTTACACGCGATTTTCCCTGGGCCAACTTACTGCTATTCGCATTAGCAGCGGTGCTCTTGCTGGTCGGACTACGGCGTGCCTTTTCACCAGACCGTCCGAGACGATCGAAGGTCGCCGGCGCCATCCTAACTACACTCAGCGTCGCGATTTTCGGTTTCTTTATCTTCGCCATTTTTATCAACGCGAGGCACCTGCCCTCCTCTCATAGCGCTCCTCAGGTAAGCCAGAAGGCGCCGGACTTCACTCTCTCCGATACGAATGGCGAACCCGTCTCACTGTCGGAGCTTCTCGCATCACCAGTCAACGAAAAGACTCCTAAAGGCGTGCTTCTGGTTTTCTACCGAGGTTACTGGTGACCTTCATGCAACTCCGAGTTTCGGGGCATTCAAAGTAGTTTGGCTAAGTTCGAACAGCTAGGGATTCGTCCGGTTGCGATCAGCGTAGACACTCCAGAGGTCTCGCGCAACCTTCGTCAGCAAGCCGGGTACACGTTCACTTTTCTTTCTGATCCGAAAGCCGACGTGATTCGCCGTTACGACCTGCTGCACGCGGGCGCAGGAATCGACGGCCAGGACATTGCCAGACCAGCCGAGTTTTTGGTGGATTCGTCCGGGACTGTGCGGTGGGTGAACCTAACGGAAAACTATTGGGTCCGTGCCCGGCCGGAACAGATTCTCGAAGTGGCCAAGACGCTCCGGTAGGTCATTTGCAATTTTGATTTTTAATTTCCGATTGGAAGAGTTGCGCATCACCGTCATTGGCTCGACCCCACTCGACTTTGAATTCAATTCACGCTCAGAACATTTGCTGAACTCGAATTGTTATTTCAAGGGTGATTAACCATGGATCTTGAACGGGGGCGCGCTGAGCTGGCCCGCTTCCTGACCTGCAAATTTATGCCGCGATCAGGATAGTCATCCACCCGCCTAAGGGCGGCAACAACGACAAAGCCCCCGGCGAAATACTCCACCGGGGGCTTTTATCAGTCGCGGTAATTTGCGAGCTATGGATTAGTAACGCGAGCTGCCGTTGCGACCGCCGCCACCATCGTTGCGACTCTCGCGCGGCTTGGCTTCGTTGACCTTCAGCGTTCGCCCGCCCAGATCCGTACCGTTGAACTGTTGAACAGCCGCAGCGCCTTCTTCCTTAGTTGACATTTCGACGAAGCCGAAGCCGCGTGAGCGACCTGTTTCGCGATCTTCAATCAAAGATACGCTTTCGACCTTGCCCGCTTTCGCGAACAGTGTTTCCAAATCATTGCTCGACGTTTCAAACGCGAGGTTACCGACATAGAGTTTCATAGTCATAGTCTCTTACCTTTTCCCAGATGGGGTTTCCCCTCCGAACTTCTCCTTTGGGGATTTAACAGAAGCCGCATGCAGAACATGGTAGCTTCCCAATTTGCTAAGGACGTTGGGATTTACATATCCATGCCGCCGGGCATTGCCCTTGGCTTATCATCTTCCTGTAGCTCAGAAATAAGGGCCTCGGTTGTTAGCATTAAGCCCGCGATTGATGCGGCGTTTTGCAACGCGCAACGCGTGACTTTCGCGGGATCGATAATCCCCGCGGCCACAAGGTCCTCAAAAGTTTCAGTGGCGGCGTTGTAGCCGAAGTTGGCGTCTTTGTTAGCGCGAACTTTCTCTACAATCACTGCGCCTTCTTTGCCGGCGTTCTGTACGATCTGACGCAACGGCTCTTCAAGTGCGCGCTTCACGATGTTGACTCCAATTTGCTCATCGGGGTCGCCGGTGGTCTCACCATCCTCGTCCGCTTCGAAGATAATGAACTTGTCCAGTACCTTCGCGGCGCGAATTAGGGCGACGCCCCCGCCGGCCACAATGCCTTCTTCAACGGCCGCGCGAGTCGCGTTCATCGCGTCTTCAACGCGCGCTTTCTTTTCTTTCAATTCAGTTTCAGTGGCCGCGCCCACGCGGATCACTGCGACTCCGCCAACCAGTTTCGCGAGTCGCTCCTGCAGTTTCTCGCGGTCGTAGTCTGACGAGCTATCTTCAATTTGGGTCCTTAGCGTTTTCACGCGACCTTTTATGTCGTCCGTGTTGCCGGCGCCATCGATGATGATCGTGTCGTCTTTGTTGATCGTCACCTTCTTGGCGCGTCCCAGGTCTTCGATTTTGACGTTCTCGAGTTTGATGACGAGGTCTTCACTGATGACTTTCCCGCCGGTCAGAATCCCAATGTCCTGCAGCAACTCCTTGCGTCGATCGCCAAAGCCTGGCGCTTTGACTGCGGCCACGTTGATCGTGCCGCGCAATTTGTTAACCACCAGTGTGGCCAGGGCTTCCCCATCGATGTCTTCCGCGATAATCAGAATCGGCTTGCCCAACTTGGCGACCTGCTCAAGAATCGGCAGCAAGTCTCTCATCGAAGAAATTTTCTTCTCGCTCAGCAGAATGACTGGTTTCTCGAGGACGGCTTCCATCTTTTCGGCGTCGGTGATGAAGTAAGGCGACAGGTAGCCGCGATCAAACTGCATCCCTTCGACAAATTCCAAATCCGTCTCCATGGTCTTCGCGTCTTCAACCGTAATCACTCCGTCTTTGCCAACCTTCGCCATCGCTTCGGCAATCAACTCGCCGATCGCTGAATCGCCGTTGGCCGAAATCGTGCCGACCTGCGCAATCATGTCACCCGCGACTGGCTTCGACAGCTTTTTGATCGCCGCAGTCGCGCGCTCAACTGCTTTGTCGATTCCGCGCTTCAAGGCCATCGGGTTTGCACCCGCGGCGACGGTTTTCACACCTTCTCGGTAAATCGTCTGCGCCAGCACGATGGCGGTGGTTGTACCATCGCCGGCAACGTCGCTGGTCTTCGACGCTACCTCGCGAACCATCTGTGCGCCCATGTTTTCACTTGAGTCTTTGAGGTCAATCTCTTTCGCCACGGTCACAC
>CAZVHN010000464.1:0-3493 GCA_964626895.1 uncultured Chloracidobacterium sp.
GTGCTCAACGCCTTTGAGGCTTCGGGAGAATTTCAGACAATTGTCAACACGCTGTACGGGACGGCGACGAGTGACGGTCAACGTACTGACAATTATGTAACGAACTTCTATCAGGGAGCGTTGGGCCGTCCACCAGATTCTACCGAACTCACAACAAACAGTGCGACGCTCAACAACGCTGCGGCGCAAGGGCAGTCTCAGGTAATCAGCGCGGCGGAGACGATGGGGCGCAACTTGTTTGCCCCACAGGTGAATGACGCGAGCCTGAGCAACACGCAATACGTCACAAATCTCTACGAAGGCTTCTTGCAGCGAGGCCCGGACGCCGGGGGACTAGGGTTTTGGTCGGGACAGGCGAGCGTGGGCTCAGGCAGACAGAACGTATTGAATGCGTTTGCAGGATCGAGCGCGTTCATAGAATTGGCTGGGACTCTGTATAGAGAAGCTTACTGGCTCGTTGCGGACCATCTGGGCACGCCGCGGATGGTGGTAAACAAGTCAGGTAGCTTGGCCAGTGTGAAACGGCACGATTACCTGCCGTTTGGTGAAGAGCTGGTTGCGCCTCAAGGCCTCCGCACGACCGCGCTCGGCTACACCGCCGACACTATCCGACAAAAGTTCACCCTCAAAGAACGGGATAATGAAACCGGCCTGGATTACTTCCTCGCCAGGTACTACTCGTCAACACAGGGAAGGTTTACATCGCCAGATGAATTCACTGGCGGACCCGATGAGCTATACGACTTTGTGGATGATGCGGCGGACAATCCCACCTTCTACGCTGAACTCGACAACCCTCAATCGCTGAACAAATACCAGTATACTTACAACAACCCGCTCAACATGACAGACGATGATGGACATTGTCCCATCTGTGTGGCCGCTCTTGAGGTAGTTGGAACAGCTGTTGATGTTATTACCACTGTCAGGACCCTGCGGGATCCTAACGCCTCGACTGCGGAAAAGGTCGTGACAACCGTCGCAACCGCAGCCGGCGTTTTCCTCCCTGGGGGTGGCTATAGCATTGCTGCCAAGGGCATAGTCGGGCGATTAGCTAAACGAGAAGCGACGCAAATTGTAACAAAGACAGCTGACAATGCTGTTGCGAAGGTAGCGCCGAAGATTCCGAACGAACAAAGAGTCAAACCGCCTACGGCAAAACAACGGAAAGAGGTCTTTGATAAGAATAAAGCAAAAAATGACGGGGAACTTAAGTGTGATATTTGCGGTGACAAGATGGTGCCAGCAAAAAAGTCGAAACGAGGAGTTTCACCGAAGCCCAATGAGGCGACCGTGGATCACATGGACCCAGTAAGTAGGGGTGGAACCAACGATCCTAATAATCTAAGGGGTGCATGCAGGAAGTGCAATAGGGATAAAAGCGATAATGACTAGTCAAAGGGTCAGACATGAGTGAACCTAAAAAATGGCCGTTTGATCAACCACCAAACACCGCTGCCATTATCACACGACAAGTGATTGACCAGAACTGTCCAATTCTCCAAGTTTCCCATTATAGAGATGACCACTCCTGGGCGTTCTTGTGCGGAACGACAGAAAACACTGATGACTACAGGTTGGTTCACATGGGGGAAGTATTAGAGTTAGATGAAAGCCTCCGATCAATTGCAGATCTGCCTCCCGGCTGGTCGGCTTGGCGAAAAGGCGTAGATTCGCCTTGGCAAAGATGCCCTGAAGACCAGATGCCAGAGTAGCGAATTTTAGGTGGTCAAATACAAGTTCTTTGACAAATTGCCTTCGTGCGGGTGGGTGCGTGGGCTTCAACTACCCGTTCTTAACCTCAAAAGAACGGGACAACGAAACCGGCCTCGACTATTTCGGGGCGCGCTACTACGGAAGCACGCAAGGCAGGTTCACTTCCGCGGATCCGTTGCTTTCGTCGGGCAGCATCTACAGTCCTCAGACTTGGAATCGCTACTCCTACACAGTGAATAATCCACTGAGGTATACAGATCCCTTCGGGCTGTTCGTATTCGATCCAAGCGTCACGAAAGACCAACGCAAGAAGTTTGAGGAGGGTTTGAAAAAGGCACAGTCGGCTCTCAAGAAACTCGATCCGAAATCTGACGATTACAAAAAACTTGAGCGAGCGATAAAAGCTTTCGGTGCCGTGGGCGTAGACAACGGCGTCACAGTTAAGTTTGATACAACGGGAGGTGGAAGCCCGGCTGCTACCACGCCCGGAATCCGGGACAGAAATCAAGATGGAATCAAAGACGTTACCGCCGATAATCCTACTGGCCAAGATACCATTGTCACTATCGACCCGTCGCAGCACAGTGATTCGTCAAGCTACGCTGTGGACATTGCGCATGAGGGGTCTCACGTCGCCGACCGCGCAGAGTTAGTCGGCGCATTACCGTCCAACCTCTCAGATCCAACTCTCGCAGCGGTTTTGGGTGGCCCACTAAATCTCACCAAGTATGAGACGGAAACCAGAGCCTACGGAGTCTCTGCTGCTGTTTCTCAAGGACTTGGCTATGACTCACTTAAGATTGGGAAAAAGGGCGGCAACCAGTACGAAATATGGAACTCAGGGTGGCGTCAGGCAGACAGAGCCGCTAACCGCGCAGCCGGAATAAATAGAGTGTTGGCCGAGCCTAAGCCCGGGGGATTGTACGGTGTGACACCTACAAACCAGGGAGACAGGTTGATACCACCATAGAGTTTTGAACTGTCAGAGGAGGGAATGAAACGCGAAACTTGTTAGCCAACAGTTGAAGGGGGAGAAATGACATGAGAAGTAAGCCAGGAACAACAATGATTACGCTCACCGCCTTGCTAGCATCATTGATGGTGCTTTCGCCTTCTGCTTTCTCCCTCGCTAAAGGTGACTATCTAGTAACGATCTCTGTTGTATCGGTTCCGCGCAACGGTGAAATGGTCAAGAGGGAACGATACAAAGCAGGAGAAAATGTGCAGGTCAAGGTTACAATGACAAACACCTCGACCGAGACTCGGAACGTGCCCAAAGGTGAGGACTACTATCGTCCATGGCTATTTAGGGATGGAGTCGAGGTCGCCTTTCGACGGGAAGTATCCGAGAGAGTTACGAAACAAGAAAAACTTGGCTACACTCGCGTTACAGGCTTCCTGTTTTTGAAGCCTAACGAGCCCCAGTCCGATATTATTGACTTGAACTACTGGTACGAGCCCCTCAAACCTGGTCATTATCAGCTTTCTCTCCAACGGACATTCTTTAAGCAGAGGGCCGAGTCAAACCTTGTCTTTTTCGAGGTTCTCCCATGTGAAGATCCTAAAACCTCAGCGGCGGAGAGGGACCAAGCAACACCGTGATCGTGGCGACGCCATCCGGCAGAAGTTCACCTCGAAAGAACGGGATAACGAGACGGGACTCGATTACTTCCTGGCCCGGTACTACTCGTCAACGCAGGGACGCTTCACGAGTGTCGACCCGCAGAACATTGTCTTCGACAAAAACAGAGGTCGAAACGCAGACGAGCGAGCGCGA
>CAZVHN010000465.1:0-10153 GCA_964626895.1 uncultured Chloracidobacterium sp.
AGGACAAAACCAGTGGTCGTATTAGGGTGCCGCTGGACTCGATTGCGAAGGCAAATATTGAAATCGACGCTCAGGCAGAGCTCAGAGCAAGGAAGGCCTGAGTTACCAATTGGCGTGCTCGAAGCGCGAACGACGGTCGCAGGCTGAGGCTGCGCCACTTACAACTGAATAACAACTGAATAGGCTCAACGACACAGAGCTTTTGGGTGTCGAGCCACAAGATAGCGAGACTTAAATGAGTTCATCCATTGCACAAAACATCGAGGCGCTTTGCCAGGAGCAAGGCATCGAGCGGGATCTGGTCATCGAGGCCATGAAAGAGGCTGTCCGCGCTGCTGCCAAGAAACAGTTCCGATCTGGTGAAGATATTCAGGTCGACTGGAATCCGGAGACCGGCATTGAATTGTCTGCTTCGAAAGTGGTCGTTGACGAAGTGGCCGATGCGGCCACGGAGCTTTCCATCGACGAAGCCCGCGAACTCGCGGGTGATGAAGTAGAGTTGGGCGATGCCCTGCTGTTGCCGTTGCCAATGGAAGA
Source organism: uncultured Chloracidobacterium sp. (assembly GCA_964626895.1). Classification (GTDB taxonomy): domain Bacteria; phylum Acidobacteriota; class Blastocatellia; order Pyrinomonadales; family Pyrinomonadaceae; genus PSRF01. Next base: position 538 of record CAZVHN010000465.1, read on the forward strand.
ACTGGGCCGCATCGCGGCGCAAACTGCGAAACAGATCCTGTTCCAGAAGGTGAGAGATGCCGTTCGCAGCAACGTCTACGAGCAGTACATCGACAAGATCGGCGATTTGGTTAACGGTTATGTGAAGCGGTTCGAGCGTGGAAACATCATTGTGGACCTGGGAAATCTGGAAGCCATCCTGCCCCGTTCACAGCAGTCTCGCGGCGAGCAATGGAACCAGGGTGAGCGCATCAGAGTTGTTATCAACAACGTCTCAAAAGAATCCAAGGGGCCTCAGGTTGAAGTTTCTCGCACTTCTCCCGAGCTGCTGCTGCGCCTGTTCGAAATGGAAGTTCCGGAGATCTACGACGGCACGGTGGTGATCAAATCGGCTGTTCGCGAACCCGGTGAGCGCGCCAAGATTGCCGTAACGTCCAACGAACGCGATGTGGATCCGGTGGGCGCTTGCGTCGGTATGAAGGGTTCCCGCGTGCAGGCCATCATCCGCGAACTCCGGGGAGAGAAGATTGATATTATCGAATGGTCGGATGAACCTTCGGTGTTTGCCGCGAATGCGCTCTCACCCGCCAAGGTAAACCAGGTTCGCATCACCGATATCGAGAATCGCCAAATGGAAGTGATTGTGAATGAAGATCAGCTTTCGCTCGCAATTGGTAAGCGAGGGCAGAATGTTCGGCTCGCCACGAAGCTGGTGGGTTGGAATATCGACATCCGCAGCGAGGAAGAGATCAAACGCGAAGTAACCGAGCAAATGGGCGCTCTGATCGCTTCCGGCGAGTCTGTGCCGCTTTCGGCCATCGAAGGTGTTACTGCACAACAGGCTGATGCACTGGCGGAACACAACATTAACGATATCGATGCGCTGGCTCAAACCTCAGTCGACGATCTGGTCGAGTTTCTTGATCTGAGTTTGGATGAGGCTGAGACTATCTTGAATGCGGCTAAGGCCGTAGTTGCCGTGCGCGACAGCAGCCTGCAGGGTGCAATGGAAGGATCTGATGAATCAGAGTCTGGATCCGCGGCGCCGACTGAGCAGCATGCTGTGTCCGCGGAGCTGGATCAGTCGACAGAGATAGGTGACGAAGAGCCTGCTAATGATCCGACGGCGGAAGGCTACGACGAAGCCGTGGAGACTCGCAGGCCGTTCTCCGCTGAGCCGGAGATTTTGGCGGAGTATTCCGCCGATCCGGTGGCGCTTACCGAGATAGAACCGCTTACTGAGGCAGAGCTCATCTTGCAGGAGCCCGGCCGGGATTTACGTCCCGATACCATCACTCCCGCTCCCGACATTACGTCAAGCGAAGCTGCCGTCGAATACGTGAATGAGATCAGTGAGAATGGGCTTTCGCTTGAGGAAATTGCTTCGAGTGAAGACGGCGATACTGAAAGCGCTGCCGTGGAGGCCGCTGGATCCGCAAAAACATCTGCTCCCGAGCTTACGGAAGATGCTGCATCGGGCGGGAGCAATGACGAAGAGAAGCAAGATGCTTCCCCAGATGCAGCCCAGTAGACTTAGCGCACTCACTGGCTTGTCCAGCGTATTGCGCTGCCCGCTCGACCACCCCGCGTCGCACTTCTGAGCGCACGCTTCAAGTGGTTGAGAGCGGGAGTTCTTAATCACTTTTGAAGAGGGCAGGACCTCGATCTACATGAGTGTCCGAGAAGGAGTGCATGACAGTTTCCTCCAAGATTCGTATTTATGACCTGGCCAAGGAACTGAAGCTCGACACTAAGCGACTGATTGAAGAGGTTCGTCGCGAAGGTGTCGATGTCAGCGTTCCGTCCAACTCTGTCTCCAAGGAGTTGGCGGAGAAGATCCGCAACAAGTACTTCCCCAAGAAAGAAGCCGCAGTAAAACGAACCGTCAAGGTTGTCAAACGAGCTGCGCGTCCAGTGGAAGAGGCTCCTGCGGCTCAGGTCGAGGAGTCTGTCAAAGCTGCCGGACCTGAGCACGTCCAAGCCGAAGAGCCGCCACCGCCCCAGGAAATACGCGCCGCCGTTCCCGGTGCGGCAAAGCCCCGCCCCGCAGCAAAGCTAATGAAAAAGCTGCCGCCGGCCGCGCGGGCCGAAAAACCAGATGCAACTGGTGTTGAGACTGCGCTGCTTCCGGAACTCGCGCCTGCGGCCGACGATCAGGAGGAACAGGTCGCAGCGACCGACCCACTGAGCGCCGACGCGCCAGGCGTGGCTGTCGAATCGGCAAGAACAGCGCTGGCGGCATCACATCAGATCAGGGTCATGCGTCCCACCGCCGCTGCTCTTAACGCCGGCATTCGCCCCGGTGAGCGCGCTCCCAGCCCCGTTGGGCCCCCGGTCACTCCCAAGGAGCGGGCCGAGCGAAGTGGGCGCGTCAGAGATCGTAACTCACTATCAAGAACGGAACGCCTGGGAACACCTGGCGAAACTGCGACACCTCTGACCACCTACATTCCGCCCCCGGATTCGGGGCGGCGACGCTCGCGTCGCACGCCTGCGCGCGGCGGACGGAAGGTGGAAGGTAAGGGGAGCCGGTTTGATAAAGGTGATTTCATTCCGCCGCCAAAAGCTCTGTCGCTCGAGGACCGCATTGCCGGGAGAATGGAGCCGTTAACGGGCGAGTTGAAGTCTGCTCGCCTGATTGAGGGTTCCACCGTAAAAGAGTTTGCCGAGAAGCTCGGAATCAAGCCCAAGGATGTCGTGACGCTGCTCTTGCAACGCGGGGTTTTCGCCACCATCAATCAGCCTTTGAACGATGATGTGGCGATGGACCTGGGTAAGCGCTTTGGTTATGACGTTACCTTCGTGCCATTTGAGGAGATGGTTGCCGAAGAAGAGTTTGAGGAACTGATAGCGACGGACTCAGACGATGTCGAACTGCCTCGCGCTCCTGTGGTCACGGTAATGGGTCACGTCGATCACGGCAAGACTTCGCTACTCGATGGCATTCGCGCAACTGATGTGGCCGGCGGAGAGGCTGGAGGTATTACTCAGCATATCGGCGCCTACAGTGTGCAGGTCCCGAGTCCGGATGCTCCGGGCGAAACGCGCCGAGTAGTCTTTCTCGACACGCCGGGTCACGAGGCTTTCACCTTGATGCGCGCGCGCGGCGCCAAAGCCACTGATATCGTGGTGCTGGTTGTGGCGGCTGACGACGGCGTCATGCCTCAGACCATTGAAGCCATCGAACACTCGCGCGCGGCAAAAGTACCGATCGTCGTGGCCATCAACAAGATCGACAAGCCGGACGCCAATCCTGATCGAGTGAAACAGGAACTGACTCAGCATGGGCTCTCACCGGTTGAGTGGGGCGGAGACACCGAGATGGTGCTGGTGTCAGCCAAGAAGCGCCAAAACCTGGACGGGCTTCTGGAAACCATCCTGCTTAGCTCGGATATTCTCAATCTGCGCGCGAGTCCGACGCGTCTTGCCTCAGGCGTCGTGCTCGAAGCAAAACTGGATCGCGGTCGTGGTCCGGTCGCAACCGTGCTGCTGCAACAAGGAACGCTGCGCAATCACGATCCCTTCATCGTCGGTCAGATCTCGGGCAAAGTGAGAGCTATGTTCAATGATCGCGGTGAGGCTTTGACCGAGGCTGGTCCGGCGACGCCGATAGAGGTTCTCGGACTGCAAGGTGTGCCGCAGGCCGGCGACACTCTGCAGGTGGTTGCCGATATGAGTCGTGCGCAGCAAATCTCGCAGCACCGGCAAATGGTCAATCGCCAGGCCACTCTGCTGCAAACAACCAAACGTGGTATCGAGGCTTTGGGCGAGAGTGAAGTCAAAGAACTGTTGGTGATTATCAAAGCCGACGTGCAGGGGTCGGTGGAAGTTCTGAAGTCGACCTTGCAGAAGCTCTCGACCGAGCGGGTGAAGGTAAAGGTGATTCGTTCCGGCGTCGGCGCGATTACGGAATCGGACGTGTTACTCGCGTCTGCCACCCAGGCCGGCTCATCCTCGTCGGCAGTGGTAATCATGGGTTTCAACGTCAGGCCGGAATCTCGCGCGGGCGATCTGGCCAAGCAGGAGGCCGTAGACATTCGGCTGCATTCCATTATTTACAAGGTTGAGGAAGAGATCCGCGCGGCGATGATCGGCATGCTGGAAGCAATCGAGAAGGAGAAGATCATTGGCAAAGCCGATGTGCGGGAAGTGTTCCGCGTGCCTCGTGCGGGCACCGTGGCCGGCTCGATGGTTGTCGATGGCAGTATCCGCCGCAATGCCAGGGCCCGACTGATCCGCGATGGTGTGGTCAGTTGGGAAGGCAACATACTCTCCCTGCGGCGGTTTAAGGATGATGTCTCGGAAGTGCGCGAGGGCTTTGAGTGCGGCATTGGTCTCGAAAACTTCAACGACATTAAGGTTGGCGATCAGATTGAGGCTTATATCGTGGAGAAAGTCGCCGCCACAGAGCTTTAGGAGGCAGACGGCAGAAGCAGGAGGCAGGCAGTGAGTTCCTGCCGTCTGCTTCCTGCTCCTGCCAACTGAGTTTTATGCGCCGCCCGGAAAGAGTTGCCGACATTCTTCGTGACGAGATCTCGCAGATTGTCGGTTATGAACTGGAAGATCCTCGGATCACAATGGTAACGGTGACAGACGTTCGTCTCTCAGAGAATCTCAAGGCCGCACGCGTTTATGTCACAGTTGCAGGCAACGAAGAAGAACATAAGTTGGCGCTCGCGGCGCTGCGTAAAGCTGCTCCCTACGTTCGCAAGCGGGTTGGCCTCTCGCTCAATCTACCTCGCACCCCAGAAATTCATTTTGTGAGAGACCGGGTCGAAGAAGAAGGCGAGCGTGTGGATAAGTTGCTCGACAGGATTGAACGAGATTGGGAAAGTCAGGAAAGTAAGGAAAGGATTAAGGATGAGGGATGAATGATGAAGCTGAAGCAGCGCCATGGCGTTTGTTTCATTCTTCATCCTTCCGCTTTCATCTTTGCTAGCAATGCTCAGTCAAGTCGTTGAATTGATCGAAGCGAAACGCCGCTTTGCCATCACCTCTCATATCCGCCCCGACGGAGACAGCTTAGGTTCATCTCTGGGTCTCTCCTGGCTATTGCGCGCGCTTGATAAGGAAGTGGAAGTGATCATGCGAGATCCCGTTCCGCATGCCTACCAGCAACTGCCGGGCGCCGACAGCGTTCGGGTTACTCCGGAGGTCGACAAACCTTATCACGCGGTGTTCGTCATTGAATGCTCTGATATTACACGTCCGGGGTTGATAAACCTGGAAAACCAGTTTGTCGTCAATATCGATCACCATTCAACCACGGGGCTTTTTGGAAAGATTAACTGGATCGACTCCACTGCATCAGCCGTCGGCGAGATGATCTACAACCTCTGCAAGGCCACCGGCGTGCGAGTCACCAAAGAGATCGCTGAATGCGTCTATACCGCACTTATAACCGACACCGGTTCATTCCATTATTCCAACACGACCGAGCGGACGTTCAAGGTCGCTTCCGAACTTGTGCGCTCCGGCGTGAGGCCTGCGAAAACGGCTGAAGCTGTTTTCGCGAATTATCCGTGGGGTCGTATTCAGTTGCTGGGCGCAGTGCTTTCCACTGCCAGACGGGATTCCACTGGACGTGTGGCCTGCATGCGCCAGACGCTGGAGATGCAAGATCTCGCCCAGGCTTCTGACGAAGCCACCGATGGGTTTGTTAACTACCCGCTGACAGCGGGCGAGGTTGAGGCCGTGGCTTTGCTTAAAGAAACCGAGCCGGGAGTCTACCGCACGAGTTTGCGATCGAAGGGCGAGGTCAACGTGGCGCGTGTGGCCGGTCTTTTTGGCGGGGGCGGACATCGAAACGCTGCCGGTTGCACTCTCAAGGGTGACTGGGATGAACTCGAAGCGAACATCATGGACCTGCTACACGAAGCCGTCGAGCGAGCAAACGGATTGAAGGATACGACCGAGGATCCCCTCAGAGAGGTGGAGGGGATTCAGGAAACAGAAGTCGGAAGTCAGAAGTAAAGGACAAGAACTCACTTTCGTTTCGGTCTCCAGAAGTCAGAAGTCACCCTCCTAACTTCGGACTCCTGACTCCGGACTCCTGACTTGTGTCTTCTGTCTTCTCCGCAAAGATGGCCTCCAAAGAAAAACAATACAAATGGCGCCGGGAAGACTATCAGGAAACCACTAAAGGACTCCTGATGGTTCACACCGGCGACGGCAAAGGTAAGACGACGTGTGCGCTGGGACTTATGATGCGCGCGGCTGGACGCGGCTTGAAGTGCTGCATGATTCAGTTCATGAAGTCGCGCAACGATCGTTACGGAGAACACGAATCAGCTGAAAAGCTCGGTATCGAAGTCCATACCATGGGTGACGGCTTTACCTGGGACACCAAGAATCCGGAACAGGATCGTGCTACCGCTCGCGCCACGTGGAGCCTCTGCATTGAGAAGATGCGCAGCGGAGATTACGACCTGCTTGTCTTTGACGAGCTGGTCTATGTGTTGAGCTACAACATGCTGGCGGTAGAGGAAGTTCTTTCAGAGTTGCGCGCAGTCCGGGCCGCCCAGCCTGCATTGCACATTGTGGTCACTGGTCGTGATGCTCCTCCGGAGCTGGTTCAAGCCGCAGACCTCGTTACGGAGATGCGGGACATCAAGCATCCATTTAATGCGGGAATTCGCGCCCAACAGGGGATAGAATTCTAACCCACCCGTAATCATGGGACCCAGAGGACGTTTAGAAACACACTGTTTGTGGCGTTTAGAAGGTGCCGGGTCTGTTTGGTTTAGGGACATCATCCCGGAGAGGGATCAAAGTTAATAGCCGTGGGCGAGCGTTGCGCGACGCCCACGGATAGGCGAAACAAACATGCCTGACCCTGAAGGGGTCACACCATCGCAGTTTGACCCTTTCAGGGTCAGGAATCCTTTCTCCGATCCCCGTGGGCGTCGCGAAGCGCTCGCCCACGGCTATTGACTTAAATCCCTTCGGGATTCGAAAACAGGTTAAATCTGACCTAAAGCTCACGTTTAGCTTTAGCTTAGTTAGCTTAGCTGCCCCCCTTCTCCCTGTCTCATCTCTATGCTAACCTCTGCCCTTTCCAGAGGCGGTCGTCATCATAGGAGGTTCGTAGCGCTCAGCCGTCATGCCCTGGTTTAGCAAAAAGAGTAAAAGGATTGAGACCGTTCGCCCTGAGGAGCGAGTGGTGAAGACAGAGAATGTCTTCGTCAAGTGTGACGGATGTGAAGCGCACCTCTACACGGGCGAACTTGACGAGGCCCATCAAGTTTGCAAGCACTGCGGCTATCACTTTCGCATTGGCGCCCGAGAGCGACTCGGTATGCTCTATGACGAGGGGAAATTTGAAGAGCTCGATGCGGAAGTGATATCGATTGACCCACTCGAGTTTGTCGACAGCAAACCTTATTCAGTGCGTCTAAAGCAGGCCAAAAAATCTTCCGGCCTTTCCGAAGCAATCATCAACGCGCGTGGCAAAGTCGGAAATCATCTCGTTTTTGCGGGGGCCATGGACATGGCTTTCATTGGCGGCTCCATGGGCTCAGCAGTGGGGGAAAAGGTTACGCGTCTAATCGAACGCGCGCTCGAAGAACATGGTGCGGTTGTCATCTTCTCGGCGTCGGGGGGCGCCCGCATGCAGGAAGGCGCGCTTTCGCTGATGCAGATGGCAAAGATCTCTGCGGCCCTGGCAACACTTGACGAGGCCCAACTTCCCTTTATCTCCGTGTTAACCGATCCCACGACCGGAGGAGTTACCGCGAGTTTTGCAATGCTCGGGGACTTCATCATAGCCGAACCGAAAGCGCTGATTGGTTTCGCGGGGCCGCGTGTGATTGAGCAAACGATTCGCCAGAAACTCCCAAAGAATTTTCAGAAGTCGGAGTTCCTTCTGGAACACGGCATGCTCGACGCAATCGTGGATCGACGAGAAGTGCGTGACTACATAATCAAGCTGCTCAACTTTACGATGAATCCCGAGATCTACGAGCCGGTGATCGAGAAGGCGCGAACCAGCACGGTTTCGGGAGAATGATCTCGGCGTGATCGTTCATGGCTTTCGATGGCTTAACAGTTCAGACAGGATAGACAGCCACAGATGGACCCAGACCAACACAGCTCGAAAACGCCTTAGAATCTCGGTTGATCAGTGTCCATCTGTGGCCCATCCTCCCAGCCTATCTCTCGTTTGCCTTCAATAGATGACTCAGTTCTCGCTTCATCGTCAGCTTGTAGTTTTGGGAAATGTTCATGCAGTTTGACGAGACGCTCCGGTATCTCCTGAATCTTGGGGTCGAAACCCTCACCATCAAACTCGGTCTGAGAAATACTGAATTGCTCCTCGCGGCGCTCTGCGATCCTCAGAAGTCCTTTCCCGCCGTACAAATCGCCGGAACAAATGGCAAAGGCTCGACCGCCGTTGTCCTCGATTCAATCTGCAATGCCGCCGGCATTAAGACGGGGCTCTACACTTCGCCGCATCTCATCTCCATCACCGAGCGCATTAAGGTGGCCCGCCGGGAAATCTCAACGGAAGATTTCGCCCGTCGCGCAACCCAGGTACGCAGCGCCGCGGAAAAGCTCGTCGATGAAGGGCAGATTGAGGCACTCCCGACCTTCTTCGAACATGTGACCGCCATCGCTCTGCTCGCTTTCCGGGAAGATCAGGTCAAACTAGCAATACTCGAAACCGGACTGGGTGGGCGGCTTGATGCTACCAGCGTGGCGGGAGCTGAGTTAGTCGCTATAACTCCAATCGAAAGAGACCACGAAGAATATCTCGGCAAAACGCTCGAGAGTATAGCGGCGGAGAAAGCGGCAATCATTCGCCCGGGCAGCACTGCGATAATCGCGCCCCAGCCTGCCCAGGCACTAGACGTGATTTTGCGCCAATGTCAGCAAGTTAACGTTCAACCGAGCGTCGATCAATGCAGTGCAACGGTGGAAAGCGTCACGCAAGATGGTCGTGTGCGCGTGACCGTTGAAACGGAAGAGGACCGTTATGAAAGTGTTCTATCCGGTTTGCGAGGACGCCATCAGATTACAAACGCGTCTGTGGCGATCCGGTTAGCGGAATCCCTGCGTGCTCGTGGTTTCGCTATCTCGCGTTCGGCGATTATCGAAGGGATAGAAACGGCCAGCCACGCGGGAAGACTGGAACTATGGGAAGGACGTCCGGCTTTTTTGTTCGACGGTGCGCACAACCCTTCTGGAACCAGGGCCCTCCGTGCATACCTTGACGAGTTCGTAGGCGCGCCAGTGACACTCGTCTTTGGCGCGATGCGTGACAAAAATCTTGAGCAGATGGCAGAGAATCTCTTCCCTGCCGCCAGCAGGTTGGTTTTGACCGAGCCGGATAGCCCGCGTGCGGCAAGCCTGGACGAACTGCAGAAATTAGCGTCGCGTATGGTCGAGCCTCAGAAAATCTTTACGACGAGTTCGGTGCGTAACGCTATCCGGGAAGCCGTCGAGCGCACCCCGCCGGATGGGCTGGTCTGTTTCAGTGGCTCTCTCTATCTGATTGGCGAGGCCCAGGCGCTGATCAAGGAAATGTCTGTGATGTTTGTCAGGAATGAGCAGCGGCAGTGCTTAGATCGGGAGGCGTAGCGACCGCCTCCGCTACAGAACCGGGAGGGGTAGCGACCGCATTCAAGCAAGGCAGGAT
>CAZVHN010000466.1:0-2747 GCA_964626895.1 uncultured Chloracidobacterium sp.
CTTTGACCCGGTAGACTCGGAAATCGAGTTTGTCTACACCCTGATAATCGATCCAGAGCCGCGCTCGTTCACCGCTTCCGTAAGTGCGGTTGGTGGAAAGCGAGAAGAATGGTTTGGTGGAGCCGGGTGTTCCGGAAGCGACAAACCGATCTGCCTCAAGAGTCGTCGCGTCGACGGCCCGAGAGCGGAGAGTCGCGATGGTCAGCACGCCGGCAATCACGGTCAGATAGATAGTGCTGCCGGTTAGAACGCGATAGGAACGAGAGTTTAATTCAAACACGATTTAGCCTCCGAGCTATTCAAGGATCTTGAGTCGATAGAACCCGAGAAAATTGGGATTGCTTTCCCCCGGCCGCCAGCGCTTGTTTGGGTGTTGGTCCAACACCGACAGCTCGACCTTCTTCACCGTTCCTTCGTCGACTGCCGATGCGCCGGTGTGATAGACCACCCAGCCGCGCGTTTCCGCGCTGGCAATGCGTGACTCGCCGACAAAAATCATCACGTGATAGGGAAACTTCTGGACCCAGGGTTGGTGATAAAAGAGTAAGTCGCCCGGTTGAGCGAATCGACGATCGCGGCTGATGAATCGGCTGTTGAAGTTTTTCAGCGTGCGCGCGTCAGCGAATTCTGAAAATTTTACTTCCGCGAGATCAGTGGTTTTGTAAGCCCCAAAATCGATGCGGAAAAGTTTCTCTCCGAGCGGACCTCGATCGAGATAATTCGTGGACACATCCGCTGCAAGATCCTCATAACCCGGGCCCATCTTCTGAAACCAGGCGCGATCGTGGCGGCGCAGCGCTTCGCGCCAGGCGAAACGGACGAGGCCGGCGCAGTCTCGCTGCTCAGTGTTCCATTGATCGCTAATCCGGTAGAACTGCATTTCGGCAATACCGGTGAAGGCGCGCTTAAAATTCTCGCGGTCGCGGAAGGAACTGAGTTCAGCTGCATCAGGGATTCCATCGTTATCACCATCCAGGGAAACTGAGTTGGCGGGCGGTTGCGGTCCGTGATAGTCAGGCCTCGATGTTACAGACGTGATAACTGGCCGCTTGCCGAGAGTATTGCTCCGTGTCCGGTCCGTCGCGAAATACGAAATCAGGGACACAACCGAAAGCCACAGCAGCAGTACGAAACCAAACCGCAAATTTTTGATAACCGCCAACATCGCCCCGCATTATGAGGAGCTGTAGGTTTCGCTACGAGGCGGGGGCAAACAGTCTCTGCCCAGGTTAACCTCTGCAGGCTCTGCGATTGCCACTGATCGTCTCTCTGTGGATAACCACAGTCCCGTTGGTCGTCCAGAGTCCAAGGATCGCGGCGGGCAACTTCGTGCGGTGGCAAGCCCGAGCGCGACACCGCTTTGGATTTCCTCCGATTTGACTCAACCAAAGCGCCGTCGCCGCTTCGCTCTGCCGGCGTACTCCAAAGGTTTTGCGACGCCGCTTTGGATTTCCCCTGAAGCTTCCTGGGCGATGGCTTAGTACTGTCTTGAACCGTACCGAAGCTGAAGAAGAAAAGACTGTTGCAAAATCCATCAGCGGCAGTTAGATTGTGGCCAGCCAATCATACTCAAGGTGGAGGACTCCCCATCGTTTTGGGCGTGCCACTGCCTTCACATAATTTGCGTTGGAGGTAGAAAAAGTGCCGACAGGAACTTGCCCGGAATGCGATGCCGATGTCCACGTAGATATGGACACGGATAAGGGCGAAACGGTCTCATGTGAGGAATGCTCAGCAGCACTGGAAGTAGTGGGTCTCGATCCACTCGAGTTGGACATTGTTGAAGAAGAAGATTTGGACGACGACGAGGAAGACGACGATTTCTGAAGAACAGTGGACAGTGGACAGTGGGCAGTAAGCAGTGACGGTTACGAACTCGAATTACCGGTTTTAGTCCTTGTTCTTACTGTCCACTGCGCACTGCCAACTGCCTACTGTTTTCCCGCCTGGTATCCTGGACGGCTTTGCCTGACAGCCAGACCGGGCGGTCCTTCCACCTTGAGCGAATGGAATTGACCATCCCGCCGTTTTTCTTCCGCAGGGTAAAACGCTAAGACGTAGGCAGAAGTAACTTCCTCGGCCAGCGCCCGAAAGAGGGGCCCATAATCCTTCTCGTTTGCATAAACGCTCCGCCCACCGGTCAAATCAGCCAGTCCACTCACGTCGAGCGGTGTCGGTAACGGGGCCTGCGTAGAAGCCGTCATCATCCGGGAGTACGAGGGCAGCGTGACCACATAGACACTTACGTTGGCGGCATTGGCTCGCTCAATAACTGTTTGCGGAGCGACGGTATCGCCCACCGGAAAACCGTCAGTTACGACAAGCACCGCCCTTTTCATCAAACGCCGATCTCGAGTGCGAGGAGCGTGGCGGACAACCAACCGGATAGCGTCGTCAACTGCATCGTAGGTGTGGGTTGAAAGGCCGTTCGGCTCTCGGGCGAGTTTTTCAAAAGTACGATCAAGGGCGGTGGGATCCGAAGTGAACTTCTGCAGTGTCTTAACGTTCATTCCAAATGCCATCACCGCATACACGGCTTGCTGATCCGCAATGGTGGTCGAGAAAGCTTGCAAGGCATTGCGCAATCGGCCTATCTCCTCCGCCGTCATGCTGCCCGAGATGTCTAAGGCAAATACCAGCGCGAGAGGTCGTGGCGGGCCAGTTCTTCGCTCCACTTGAAAGAAGGAAACCGGTTGTTCAATGCCGTCAGCGTAGAGTTTGAAGTCCTCCTTGCGAAGGTTCCGCAC
>CAZVHN010000467.1:0-11521 GCA_964626895.1 uncultured Chloracidobacterium sp.
CGGAGAGTTGGCCAACCCAAAACTCGTTACCAGCCTGCTCCGGTTCGCGGTCAAAGAAGTCTACGAAATGCTGGCGCACAACATATGACGCGACGTCAATGGGGTTAGCCACGTTGGGGTGTGCGATGAGCACACCGCTCAACTCCAAATGATTGATTGCTAGGCGGAGATGGGTCCTAACGCCCGGTAGGTCTCCAGCCAAGGAAGAGACGTGTGCCTGTTGGGCGCACTGGAGCGCGGTGACGAGTTCCACCTCGATCCTCACGGCTGCGGGATGAATCTGTCGTTCGGCGACAAAGTGGACGAAAGCCATTTGGATCTCGGCAATGAATAGCTCGACTGCTTCGGTTTCCGCTGCGGACATCGCGAGAGCGCTGCCGCCACCTGGCGCCGCCGCACCGCCAGAAGACGCAAGCTGGTTACTCAAATCCTGCCCGTCCCTCTTCGCCCTCATCAGGCTCGCGCCAAACTGCGTTGGCGTTGGCTCCGGACTCGGAGTGGGTGTTGGGGTGGGGCTCGGATTCGGTAAGGGATTTCCGCCCAGGGCGGCAAATAATGCGACAAAGTCTACGCCTACGTCCGTGCCGTCACTGGCGGCGTTCTTGTATGGACTCGATGGCGCCAATTGGTAGTTGTTGTTGGCGAGATCTACGAAGCCAACGTCAGCGGCCGCGTTGGGGTAATGGTTTCCCCCCGGGTACCGGCCCGCAAGCGATCCATCCGACTTGTCCCATCGTGTATCGACTATTAGATTCCCCGTCATCACCAGGTTAGGCCAGCACGTGCTTAAAGAGTAAGGCGGCACATAGCACTGCATGCCATACTGATAGTGATTGACGATGTTGTCCCTGAACACATAGCCCGGCGTCGGCAGATCGTCCGCGGTTGGATTGCCGGGCTGCTGCAGCGTATTGTGCTCGACCGCGATGTCGTGCCCGCCAACCATCTGAATGAAGTTCGCCGCGGAACCAGAGACCGGCTTCGGATCGAGGAATAGATTATTTCTAATGTTGATATTGCCGCCCATCGTGCTGGGCTGCTCATTGTCGGTCATCAGGAGACTGAAACCCCACTTGTAGCCTCTTATTCTGTTGTTGGTAACTGCAACGTTTTCAATAGTGCTCCAGGGCGAAGCGCCGTCTTCGTTGCGCGCCGTGAGAGCGATCGCCGTACCAATGCCGGAATACATGTCGTTACCGTCAATGACCCCGTTTCGCAGTTGCTTGATCTCTATCCACGCCTTCGGGATTGAGAACGCGTTCCAGACATCTGGCTTATTGAGTGTGTTACTGCGAATTTCCACGTCGTGAATTAGATCTCCCTTCCAGCGCGCAATGCCGCCATTGTCTGGCGCCGCCGGTACACAAGAGTTCTGCGCCTGAACAATTGTAAAACTCACGGTGTTGCCGCTAATGGAGGTAATGTGGCCGGTTTCCCAGGGCTTGACCCTGTTATTGCCAGAGCTGGCTGGATTGCAACCGGCGTAAGAGAAAGCCACCAGGTCTCCTACCGACAGGTTGTCCACGTTACTGAGCGTTGCACTAGTGGCCGTTGCATTAGACACGGTAGCGGTATTAGTCGTGCTCATGCCCGTGCCACCGATGAAGATATTGTTGAACTGCGCTTCGATGTAGTTGTTAACAATGTGAAATGGCCCTGGTCCGGTGTCGGAATAGAAACCATACGAGTCGATCATATAGCCTGCATTAGAATCTCCGGAAGGATACTTACCAGCAAAGCCTGCGATGTATGAGTTGATAACTGATACTTCGGAGATACCAGCTCCTATGCCTCTCCCCGACGAGCGCTCTACGGTTGTCGGAAACAAGTTACTGCCCGAAATCTCAGCGGGATGGATAAAGCACCTATCGAATATGATGTTGTTAGTCGCGAGCTTTTGCTCTCTCGTAAAGTAAGCACCGAGGTTGATCAGGTCAGGTGTATAGACCGCCCCATTTGTGGTGACCTCGATCCCGATGAACTTGTAATGATTAGCTCCCGGATCGGCAGTCAACACGGCATAGCCGCTCGTGCCTATTAATGATGCCAGTGCTGAAGACTGGGGGGTGGCGGGGTTGAGCCGTACTCCCGGCGCTGATATGCCCGCGAGGTTCGATGTCTGAATTGTGATGTAGTCTGCGTCGGTGCCGGTTCCGGCCCCTTTGTTGGGAAGGACAAAGCTATCGCTCAGAGGACTGTACGTGGCGCCCGCTTGCACGATAATGGTGTCTCCACGCCCTGCTGCGTTAATGGCAGCTTGCAGATTCCCTCCAGCTGGAACGACTATTGTGGCGGCTTTCGCCGAACCAGCTGCGGTCGCCAGGAACAACAATAAGCAAATTGTTGTTAGCCTATTCCTTAGTGATGACTGTGTTAACTGAATAGAGAGCCGTCGGAAACGGTCTGTGGTGGACATATAACCCCTCACTTCGGTAATCGGACGATCTCTCAAGGTAGTGACGAGAGATTCCTGACTTTGCGGACCCGCATCGCTGCGGGGGTGCCATTTGTCGGGTGAGTCGCCGAGCCTATAAGCTCAGCGAATCGTCATTTTCAAGAAACCTTAGATTCGACAATCTAAGTCCTGACTACGTGGCCAGGCTCATATAACTACGCCGCTCGCCTTAGCGGCGCGACGAGATCTCCTAACTCGGCGGACTCGCGTCGGTACGCGGGTGCGTTTGTCGGGGATTTGCTTGAGACGAATGCTCGACTGAAAAATCGCGGAGTTCTTACGTCCGCAAAGAGCCCGAGCGGTCGGGTAGACACTACCTATCTATGAGGGACTTCGACTGGAGTTTGGGATTAAGAAGACGGAGGGCAGACCTATTCGATTGCTTCACGTAGGAAAATAGGTCTTGGGCAGCCCGCAGCTTCAACTGTAAATCAGGTTGAAGCGGGCCTCCCGGATCGCCTTCGGCAACCAGACCGTCTTGGAATCAGACTTTGATTCTAAGACTCTTGGCTTTGCGTCCCTACCTCGCGATAGGTTTGCCTTTATCGTGTGCAATCAAGCATGAATACAAAGATCTGGCCGGCTTTCAAACTCAACCGGCTCTAGCATTAAACCAATATTGGTGGACCTTGTCAACAGGTTTTCCTGGCAGGCAAAATGGCCCACCATTTGATGAAATGCAGGGCACTAATGCCCCTTTTCCGTGCGGCGCCACATGCCTTTTACATTTCAAGAAACAGATCCAAATAGCCGGTTTTCTTACATAATTCCAAAAGCTCGCCACCCGTAACCGGGATTACGGTCTGGCTCTCGTAGTCGATCAAATTGATTCCATAGCCCCAGCTTCTTAGTCTGTCCAGCAGGGCCAGCGGGTCGGTCCCGAGATTGGTTAACATGTCGGGCTCGAATTCCATAAACACCTTAGGCCTGTGCTGCTGCAAAACCCTCTGTGCCCCTTCCACTATCAGGCCTTCGGCGCCCTGCGCGTCCATCTTGATGATGTCGATTTTGCGCCCGGCTCGACGCGTCAAAATAAAGTCGTCGAGGCTCACCGTTTGGACGTCAACCGAGCCTCCGCTATGAACGATGTTACTCTGCCCAAAGGAACGATTCCCAAAGTTTGCGCTGTCAATATACAACTTAACAGCCCCGGCACTGTCAGACACGGCTTTCTGCTGAGTGACCACATTCTTATACCCATTCAGCTCGACATTGCGGACCAACAGTTCATAGTTGCCGGGTTCTGGTTCGAATGCATAAACTTCACCAGTCTCTCCTACTAATCCGGCCGCAAGCAGCGTGTAGTACCCAACGTTTGCTCCAATGTCTACTACAGTCATTCCTGGTCGAACCGACGACTTGAACAATTGAGTCTCATACGCCTCATATATTCCCTGCGTGACCAGCGACCTCCCCAGGGGTTCGTCGCGCGCATTCACATACATTCGACTGCCTTGGGATTCGACCAGAACAACACTGGAGGGTGCGACCCTTTGATAGACATACTCATAGAAAGCCTTTAGTCTCTCTACCCTTTCGAGGCCCAGTCCCCGACCAGAGAATCGGCGTCCAAGCGTATTGAGTAATTTGAATATCGCAGCCTTCATTGGGAGACCTTTTCTAAGCGGGATGGATGTGGCGTTTCTGGAAGCCAACCAGGTAGCGAACGAGTCGCGCCGAGCCAGCGGTACGTTCGGCAATAACCAAACCGGTCCGGTACCGCCTCAAGTGAAGGGTGTTCTGATCACCTGCCAAGGACCCGTCGCAGTCTGGCTCTCACTCGCTCTTGCAGGTCAAGAATGCGGAGCTTGGCTCCAAAAGCAGAGGCGAACGTTTTCTGAAGGACTCGATGTCTTTCCGCCCGCTCAAACGCCGGAACATAGTTTGTCTTTCTACCGAAACCGAGTATGCGCTGGTCTTCAGCGGAGAGGTGGCCCAGGAACGCCGCGTTTAGGATGAGTGGATGGTAGCGGTAGTAAGTAAGATCCTCGTGCTGCAGCTTCACTTCCGGGTCATGGTAGTTATAGAAAATCGCTTCGCGGGGCTCTAACATCGGCACACCCTGTCGATGGATACCGGATGTATCAAAGAGAAATGCGCTACCGGCCGCGCCGAGCAACTCTGCGATTTGCGATCGTGAAACGCTTTCTACTTCGCTATTAGGCACCATCTTCGGGTGTTGCTTACGATGGCTGCCCTTAATGTAATTGAAGGCGCCGCTCTTCACATCCGTCAAATAGACTGCGAGCTTAACTTCCCGGTGTATTTCCGTTATACCGGTCTGTTCGTACCAAGCGTCTCCGTGCCAGCCATGAAAGTCTCTGCTGGTGGGAAGGGATTTCCAGCCCTTAGCCTCAGTTAGTTCATAGCCCGGCCCGAGGTATCGCCGCAACACTTGATTGACCAGGGGATCGAGCGCGACAGTTACAAACCCCTGGTCTAGGGCCAACACGTCGTGGACCATGTGGCGGTAGATCTCGGTCCTCTCGTATCCATCGAAATTATTCCAGCGAAGCCTTCTCAATTTCACGTCAAACGCGAGCCGCATGGAAGCAAGCTGCTCCTGGGTCAGGAGGTCAGGGATTATCACAATCCCGTGCTCCTCCAGCTCCGCCACGATACTATCCACTCTCGGAGACTGATTGCTACGGACTGTATACTCCAACATATTCCGAGAGCCTCCTTTCGATGGAAAACCTTTCGACGGCAGTGGTTCTCGCCGCTCTGGAGAGTTGTTCATAAAGCGCGGGATCTCCAAGCAGCCGCACCTTTTCGGCAAGCTGATGATGATCTCCTGGTGGGAAGAGGAGACCTGTTCGCTCGTCGTCCACAAACTCGGGGATGCCACCGATCGCGCTGGCAATTACAGGAAGCCCGGAAGCGAGTGCCTCAAGATTAACCAGTCCGGTCGCCTCACCCCATAACGACGGGCACACAAAGCAGTCAGCAGCTTGCATATAAGGCTCAACATTTCTCTGATTGCCAAGGAACTTAACTCGATCAACAAGACGAAGGTCCTTGCACAAATCCCGGAGCCGACTCTGATCTGCGCCGTCACCAACGATCCACAACTCCACTTCTTCCGGAAGCTCAGCCAAGGCCCGAAGAGCAACGTCGCCGCCTTTCACCTTAATGACATGCGCAACAAACAGCAGCACGAACTTGTGTTCGGCTCCCAGCCTTTTTCGCATCTCGAGTCGAACATCTGCTCTTGGCTTAAACCTCTCGGTATTGATGAAGTAGGTACAGCGTGAGACGTTTGACCATGTGCCTTGATGCGCCAGGCACTGCACCACAAAATCACTGATCCCTAAAACCTTCCGATAGCGTTTGAACAAGAGTCTTTTGACAAGTTTCTTTGCGCCTGTTGCGCTTTCACCCAGCGGAAGAATGCGGGACGTATGATCGGTCAGGTAGTGGGCGAGTCCTGGAGCAAGCACGCTGAGTAGCCAGACATATGGATTGATTGGGCTGTAGAAATTCCAATGCACAATCTTTACATCGTTCTCCCGCACCAGACGCAGCAAGTTGAGCAATGCAGAAGTGCTCAGTTGATGCAGATTCAGGCCTTCGACCCTCAGATCCGCTGCGCGGTATTGCTCGACCACGTCCGGCGCGAGTGGTCCACCGAAGACAGGCAAGAACAGCCCGCGTTGATCCCGAAAGGCCCGGGCCAACACGAAGATTTGCTCCTCCATCGAACCGAACTTACCCACTGGGCATAGATCGGTGAGATAGAGAACGCGGGGGGGGGCGCCCAGCGTTGCCCCATCAACCGCGCTCGTCGCGATAGTGCTACCGCCCTCGCTCTCTGTGGAGTATTGCACAGCCATTTTCAACGACACTCTGCCCCTTCCACTCGGGCCATCGCGGTTTCAGTTTCAGTTTGCAACCCCGAATCCAGATCCATGATTTGGCGCAGCCTATAATCCCGATAGAGTCCAGGGTCACCTTCGTGGCCCTCAGTCGCGGCTATGACCATATTAAAGGCCTCGCGGGCTGTAGCGAAATGCAACTTCAACCGTCCCGTGCGCTCTGCCATTTCTAGACAATCTCTCAGGAACGTTTCCATCGGCGGGCCAATCACCGCTGACTGGTCTTCGTCGAAAAATCCATGACAGTAGAGCTTAACAAAAACCCAATCCGGTCTGCCCGACACGCTAATGCGAGCTTTGCGTAATCGATTGAGGCGAGTAGCGGTCAGCGGATAACCTGCCGTCAGCGCGCTGTTGTCCAAACGCGGAAGAAAACCGCGCTTGCGTGTTTTCCAATCAAGGACGAGCGGCCCCGTAAGCAAGACTGGTAATTTCGGACGCTGACCAACTCGGAGGGTAGGCCCAGATCTGTGCGGCTTGCTTTCGTTCAATGGATGACCACATTCATAGATAGCATTGATGCGGGGCACCTGGGTGATATGAGGTGCAGATGGCAATGTCAGGTCTGCATAGCAACCCGTTTCTGCCAATATCTGCATCTCGGAATCCACGCCGCAAAGCTTGCCATTGGCCGAGTTCGCGAGCGCCCAGTTGCCATGGACAAACGCGTACATCGGCAGACCGTGCTCATCATCGCGCGAAAGGCATTTGTGCTCTTCAGCCAGCGCGTCGCGAAAGCTGACGAGTACATTCCTTAAGTTGTCTGCCGTGTCCGGTCGCTCTACCCCATGATGCAGGTGAACTTCAACCTCGCCAAAGCCGTCCGCTTGCAAAGCAGCCATGCGGTTCAACAACGACGCGTTGTATTGTTCGGCCGGATAGAAATTTGTATGACGAAACGGAGTTCCATCGTGATCCCGAACCACTGTGCCGATTGCCTCAGCCAGTTTGCACCACTGGTCTAACCGCCTCATTTGCGTTGACCAATCGAGAGTAATACCGTACCCGCCTGACCCGTTGGGCTCCTCGTTGTAACCAGGCTCGAAATGATTAGCAACTACTAGAATCAGGTGCACTAAACCAGCTCGCTCGGTAAACCTCCTGACGAGTTCATCTGCTCGCCAGACGGGATAGCGGACAAGCCACGGCAGAGCCGCCGCCAGTTTGGTCACTATGTTGTCAGACTTCATGCAAATGTCTTAATCAAGGAGAGCCTGTACGCCCGGGCCCCGTCGCGGGGCCCTTCCAGCCACCAGGAATATGCCGTTGATCAGCAAGTCACCGGCAGCGAGTTCTCGGTAGGTACTCTTTAGCCGGGGCCGAATCCTGTCAACTAATGCCAGTTCCACGCTTCCGTAGTCGACGTTCAATTCAATCTTCTCACGGAGTGAATTGATCTCTCCGACGCCAATAATACTTGATATGAACAATTTCGCCTCATATCCAAGCTCTTTCATCAGGCCGCGGTAATAATCAATCAATCTGCGGTTTGGCAGCCCGGAATCACTCGCCATCCGCCGATACAACCACTCCGGAATTGTGAGAAACGTCAGCGGATGCATTCCCGCGTTGCTAAACATCCCATAGTCGCTGAGGTCAATCTTGTGAATAAGGCGTCCGCCCTCGCTTAAAAGCCGGTCAGCGGCCACGAACGTAGGCGTGGGGTCGTAGATTTCTTCGATCACCGCCCTGGAGATTATGAGGTCGAACCGGCCCTTCTCCTCCGGCGACTGTTCGATGAGTTGCTCCAAGCTCGTACCATACAGACATCTTATTCGGGATTGATTGACCCGAACGCCCTCTTCAAGATTTACCGCGTCATCGAAGATCGGTTGTTCCTCTTCTCGCAGACTGTTTCGCAGGACAAGATAAATCAGGCGTTCGCTCGCCTGGTCGCGTTTGGCATAGAACTTATCGACGCAAACTACTTCAGCAGCCCCAGCAGCCAGAAACTTGAGCGCAACACCGATGCTGTCTCCAAACCCCAGTTCCAATACTCGCTTGCCCCTAAGCTGTGCGGGCGACAGATTTGAATACTTGAGGTAATCGTCAAACTGAAGATTGATATAACCTAAACTATCTTCCACTGTTTTGCCGGTGTGAGTTGAACCGAGCTGTGCATTGATTTGTCCAGACTTGAATTGCCTACTCATGCGCCAGTTGTTATAGACCTTGTACCCGATAATCACGGCCTTCGATCCACGGGCAAAACGCTTGATAGTACTTTTCATGGGGGGTTAACGGCGGGTAGATAGCAACGACGAGACTTCCTGATTACACCACGGACCCTACAGGTAAAGGCTACTTACCAGCTAACGCCTCCTGAAGAGCTGCGATATCGCATCCAGGATCCGTGCGGTCAGAAGCCTTTCCCTTATACCTGCTCGTGGGCGCCAACTGGTAGTTGTTGTTGGCCAGATCTACGAAGCCAATCTCATTTGCTGAGTTAGGATAGTAGTTTCCGGTTGGGTAGCGGTTCGAAAGCGGCCCATCCGACTTGTCCCCACGCGTATCGACGATCACGTTTCCCGTCATCACCAGGCGTGGCCAACATGCTGCCAAAGAATGAGGCGGTATATAGCACTGCATGCCGTACTGGTAGTTATTGACTATATTGTCCCTGAAGACAAAGTTCGGGGTCGGAAGGTCGTCCAACACTGGACTACCAGGCTGCAGGACTGTGTTGTGCTCGATGGCGATATCGTGGCCACCAACCAGTTGTAGGAAGTTGACCACTGCATTTGGGGCCGGCCTTGGTTCATAGAACAGATTGTTCTTAATCTTCAGGTTGCCGCCCATCATGCTGGGCTGTTCATTGTCACTCATCAGCAGGCTGAAGCCCCACTTGTAGCCTCTTATCCTGTTGTTCGTAATCGTCAGGTTCTCGATCGTGCACCAGGGCGAAGCACCATCTTCGTTACGTACTGTGATGGCGATGGCAGTGCCTACGCCTGAATACATATCGTTGCCATTGATATTTACATTGACGCCACCTTTGATCTCGATCCACGCCTTCGGGTTTGAGAACGCGTTCCAAACATCGGGTTTGTTCAGCGTGTTGTGCAGGATTTCAATGTCATGAATATTTTCACCTCTCCAACGCGCGACACCACCATTGGTCGGCACGCCAGCCTCGCAGGAATTCTGCGCTCTTATTACGGTAAAGGTGACGTTGTTTCCGCTGATGGACGTAATCTTTCCCGTCTGCCACGGCTTGGCTCGAGGATTCGGACTGGTAGTGCAAGCCGAGTAGGCAAAAGCCGCCAGATCTCCGACCTGTAGGTTTGCTACATTACTGAGCGTGGCACTTGTCGGAGTGGCGTTCGATATAGTTGCCGTGTTTGAGGTTGACTGACCGGTCCCGCCGATAAACACGTTGTTGAACTGCGCCTCGATATAGTTATTGATGATGTGCAGCGGACCAGGCCCGGTATCAGAATAGATGCCGTAAGAATCGATCATCTGGCCGGCATTTTCGGTCGCACTCGGATACTTGCCGCACAACCCGGCGATATAAGAGTTAATCACCCAGACATCAGAGATTCCAGCAGCGATGCCACGGCCTGACGTGCGCTCTACCGTTGAGGGAAAAAGATTCGTCGAAGTGATCTCAGCCGCGTGAATGAAGACCCGGTCGAAGAATATGTGATTGGTGTCGAGCTTTTGCTGCGGTGTGAAGTAGGCTCCAAAATTGACCAGGTCGGGAGTGTAGATAGCTGGATTACCTGTGGTGGTGATCTCAATCCCGATGAATTTGAAGCGGTGGGCCCCAGGAGACGCCGTCAGAACGGAATGCCTGTTACCTACCAGTTTGGGCATCGCTGCCGCGTGTTTCGCCGGGTCGATGCGCTCGCCATCCGCTGCTATGCCACCCGGGTTCGATGTCTTGATCGTGATGTAGTCGGTATCTGTCCCCGTGCAGCGGTCCTTCCTGGGCAGTACGAAGCTGTCGCCGGCCGGGCTGTATTTGGCGCCTGCCTCAAGGATGATCGTATCGCCGCAACGCGCTGAATCGAGGGCTCGTTGGAAATCCCCACCTGCGCCTACTCTGTTTCCGGAAGTCGGGCCTTGTGTAGCCATCGCACGCCGTGGGCGGACCTGCTCAGAGGAATCCACCCTCCGCCGCTGCGCAAATGCAAATAGCAAAAAACCGCTTAGCAAGGCGACGCCCAGCGCGACGACGGCCATCAGGCGCACCTTCCAGTCATAAACCAGGGGACTCTTCATCTCATATTACCGCTGACAACACACGTACTCATCATGTTTCAACTCGCCCAGCCAACGCAGCATCAAGATCAATCGCGCAAGGGCCCAGCCTCCGGGCGGACTCCAGCATGCGTAGGCAACCGATCGTCGCACGCGCGCCATCGCGCACCGTGACCTCGGGAGGGTTCCCGGTGCGGATGGCTTCCACGAAATCTGCCAGTTGCGCCCCATACCCCTTCTCGGCCCACCAACGTGTCCGCGTGCGATTTGCCCCACCACCCGTCGTCAGCCGCTTGAAATCCTCAACGGCCGCCGACACACCGGGCGCAAAGACTTCTACCTTTTCCCTGCCGGAGCTACTGCCTACCGTGCAATAAGTAAGATTGCCTATCGAGCCATCGGCAAATCTGAAACTGGCGACAAGATTATTTTCTCCAATGGGATCCTTCTGACCGGTTGGCAACGAATAGGCCGAAACACTGATCGGCTCCGACTCGAGCAGCCAGTACATGAGATCCACAAAGTGGCAGGCCTCTCCCAGTATCGCGCCGCCGATTCCCGGATCGGCCATCCAGTAAGAACCGGAGATACCCGGAGAGTTCATCAAACAGGTAACTACGGCCGGGCTGGTGCGGCGGGACAGTTGGCGCTTCTGTTCGCGATAAAAAGGGGCGAAGCGCCGGTTAAATCCAACGGTGAGTTGTTTGCCGCTTTCGCTGACCGCCTGAGATAGTTCACGACACTCGGCAGCGGTGAGCGCCATCGGCTTCTCGACGAAGACATGCTTACCTGCCCGCAAGGCGCGCAAAGTCTGGTCTGCATGATGTTGGTTGCGCGTGAGAATCACCACTGCATCCACTTCCGGATCGCGCAGCAACTCATCGTAGTCAGAACAACAATAGACTGCGCCAAAACGGCGGGCGTAGCTTTTTCCCCTGGCTCCGCTAGCGGAATAAACTGCCTGTAACTTGACGCCGGGCAGCTT
>CAZVHN010000468.1:0-2241 GCA_964626895.1 uncultured Chloracidobacterium sp.
AAGCGGTGTCGCGCTGCGCTTGCCACCGCACTCCATAAAGTTGATCCTACTCCTCTGCGAACACGCGCCGGTAATCGTCAGGATGTGCCGGATCGACGCGAACAAGTTGCAGGTTTTCTTCGACGTGCTCCCTGCTGCTCATGCCGACCAGCGCGGTGGTGATCCCCGGGGTTGAGCGCACAAACTGAATCGCAGTTAGTGCATCCGTGGCCAGAGAGCCCAGTGGCTCTCGAATGGTTTCCGGCAAACCATGGGCGACGCGTCCCTGGAGAATCGATGCGCTCGAAACAACCGTAACACTGAGCGCCGCTGCTGCTTCCAGAGTTGACACTTCTACTTCGTCAACAACTTGATTGCGCAAGACCAGGGCCTCGGGCATTGCCAGATTGAAGGGAAGCTGGATAAAACGAAAGCCATGCGACTCTCCCCCAACCTCGCGGGCCATCTCCACCATGCGCGGCAATGAATGATACCCACTCGCTTCCGGCGGCACACGAAAGCCGTTCCAGGTAGCCACGCCATACATCTTGATTTTGCCTTGCGCAACGTTCTGCTCCAGCCGTTCAAACGCTGCTCGCAGTCTCGAATAGAACTCTTCTTCCGAAACAGATCCGAGTTGTGATTCAGGATTGTGGACATAATAAACGTCAACGCATTCGAGCTCCATGTTTCGCAACGACTGCTCCAGTTGATTCTGCAGGTAACCTGGTGTCATGCAATGACTGCCGCCGACGAAATCCTCGAGGCGTGCGATACCTGGGCGGACGAATGTGTCTTCAATATATCCGCGCACATCTCTTGGTGGTGCGCCGTCGAACGGCAGATAACCGCCTTTGGTGCAGATCAGAATTTCCTCTCGCGCGAATCCCTTGGTGTTGGTCAGCTCACCCAGGGCTTTTCCGATTGAGCGTTCGCTTCTCTGAAAGCGGTAGTTTGCTGCGGTGTCGATTACATTGGCCCCGAGCCCCACAGCCCGCACAACTGCTTCGGTGTATTTCGCGTCAGTGGCATCGTCCGCATTACCCAGGTACGTGCCGCTGCCGATCGACGATAACCAGAGGTTCTGTTCATTACGGAAGTGATTTTCAGCGGCCAGGTCCTTGAAACGGTCACGGTAACGGGCCGTACCTTCTAGTGTTGCGGAGCCGAATAGGGACATTGTTCGCCTTGTCCCTGAAAGGGACGGAGTCAATAGCCGGGGGCAACGCCCCCGGAAAACTGTCAAAGCTCCCGACCCTGAAAGGGTCGCATCGTGCCAAACAAAGATTCAACCTGTGTGATGTAGTCAGTCGAGACTGCGACCCTTCCAGGGTCGGGAGTGAAACCTTGGCTACCCGGGGGCGTTGCCCCCGGCTATTAACTTCATGCCTTTCAGGCATGTTCACACTCGCTATCGCTCGTGCTGTCCGCAGGGACAAACGACAAACCAATATCCAAACAGCCTTTCATCGTCAGGTCGAGCCAGGCACCGGACTATAACCGCCACTGTTACGCGCTGCAAGCGCTCTTCGTGCTTCAACGGCTGTATGATAGTTTGAGTTTCAAATCATTAGTTAAGGAACCCGGTATGAACCACTTTCTCGACTGGCGTGAGGACGCGGGCGCGCGAGCTGAAAAATTTTACAAGACCACACTCTGGCAGGGTGAACACGTAATGGTCGGACTCAACTGCCTGGAACCGAACCAGACGCAGAGCGTGCACGCGCATCAGGGCGCCGATAAGTTCTATTTTGTCCTGGAAGGCGAGGGCAAGTTTACCGTCGGAAACGAGGAGCGACACGCAACGGCCGGAGCGCTGGTGATTGCTCCTGCCGGCGTCGCGCACGGCGTCACGAACATAAGCGGCGAGCGGCTATCGCTACTGGTGGCAATCGCTCCAGGACCAAAATGAGCGAAACAGGAAAGACCACCAATTCGCGCCAGTCCGATCTTGGACTCTCGAAAGCGGAGATCGATTCACTCTCATCGCAAGTAACCAAGCTTGTGACAGAGTACTTTGCCGAGGTCTCTGATCTCCCAGTTTTCCCGCAGACCTCTGGCGGTCCAACGATCGCGCACCTCGAATCCCGACTTCCCCTCGCAGGCGAGCCGTTGGAGAAGGTGCTTGCCGACTGCCGCGCAATCATTAATGGCATCCGCCACAACGGCCATCCGCGCCAATTTGGTTACGTCGCTTCTCCCGCGACGCCCGCCGGGGCTTTTGCTGACCTGATTGCTTCTGCCCTCAATGTAAACGTAACG
>CAZVHN010000469.1:0-4830 GCA_964626895.1 uncultured Chloracidobacterium sp.
GACCGCGTCCTCCCTCGCCCGCAACTCCATGGCACGAAACACAACCAAGCGTTTGGTAAATCTGCTGACCGGCGACAGCGGGCGATTGCTGGCTCGAATTGCCACTCAGCCAGTCGTCAAACGCCGTTGGGTCCATGGCGACCACAGATCCGATCATCCCTGAATGGTTCATCCCACAGTATTCAGCGCAGAAGAGATGGTAGCGGCCAGGTTTTGTTGCCTCGAACCACAGAGTAGTGTAGCGTCCCGGCACGACGTCAGCCTTGATGCGAAACGCCGGAATGAAGAAGTCGTGAATCACATCTTCCGTGGTCATGATCAGTTTGATTTTGCGACCGACGGGGACGTGAAGTTCATTGATCTCGCGCTGGCCCGTCGTATGCTGAATCTTCCACATCCACTGTTTTCCCACCACGTAGATCTCCACCGCATTTGTCGGCGGCCGCCATTGCTGGAAGAAGATTTGAGCGCCCCACGCAAACATTGTCATGGCAATGATCAAGGGAATAACCGACCACATTGTTTCCAGTTTAAGGGAGCCGGCGACAGGACGCGGAATCTCATAGGGGTTGCGGCGCCGGTACTTGATTACGAAAAAGGTCAGTACGCCGGAGATCAGCAACGTAAAGAAGACTGTCACGCCCGACAGATAGAAGTAGAGTGCATCAACCTTGTCTGAAAGGGTCGAAGCGCTCGGCGGTATAAATGGAATCCAGGAGGTTTGCATACCTAAGCAGTCTCTCCCACACCTAAACGCATCCGTCTGGCGTTGCGCCGGCGCATTGCGAAAAATAGCGCCACCATGCCAAAGAGAGTTGCAATGCCTCCCACGCGGATCGCCCTCATCACACGAGCGCCGTATGTTCCGGTAGCAGGATCGTAGTGGTAGCAAAAAAGCAGGAGCTGATCCACGGGCGAGCCGATCTTATTCTGAGAAGCTTCGACGAGCCCCAAACGCAGATCCTTTGGTGAATATTCGACGCCGTAAAAATAGCGCGCGAGTTTGCCTTCCGGCGTTGCGATCATGATGGCGCTGGAATGAGCAAACTGGTTCGTCGCTTCGTCGAAGTGGTAGCGAAAGCCCACCGCTTCCGTAAGCCGCTTGATACTTTCACTGTCGCCCGTCAGGAAATGCCATCCATTCTCGGCGGGGGCGCGCTGGGCCTCCGGCAAATAACCTACGTAGGTTTTCTTCTTTGCGGTAGCGAGTGCGGGAGTTTCACGTGGATCGAAACTCACCGTAACCACATCAAATTGGTCCCCGGCTTTGAAGGAAAGCACTTTGAAAGCGCTGACCATTCCATTCAAGACCTGGTTGCAAAGCATCGGGCACTGGTAGTAGACAAGCGACAGCACCACGGGTTTCTTGCCGAAATAATCGCCCAACTTAACGGGCTCGCCCTTTTCATTGCGAAACACGAGGTCCAGCGGCAATTGGTCGTTTAGCTTCTGTTCAATGCCCACTTCGCGCAGCGCTTTCGGCAGACCACTCGAAACCGCGCCGCTCTGCGGTCGTGCGCCATAGAGCGGCGAGCTTGGCCCTGGACCACCTGGCTGGCCGAATGCGGGTAGACAGTAAGCAGTTAGTAGGAGGCAGACGGCAGACGGCAGGAGACTGAAGCCTAAGCGAGTAACGCCCTGATCTTTTTTCCTGCCTACTGCCGTCTGCCTACTGCCTACTGCTTTCATTGCTTTCCCTTCTCGGTAACTCGGCCCGAGCTTGCCGCTGTCGGAGTACCGATTATGTAGTCTGGCATTTCCCGGGGAGCGCCCTGCTGCGGTCGTGACGGTAAGCCCTGACCTTCCACAATTTTCTGCATCGCCTGTTCGATGGGAAGTCCAATAGGATTTCCCGACTGGTCTTTCGGCCCTTCCTTTAGCACGCGGTCCCATTGTTCCTTGAGCACGCGATACTCCTCTTGAGGTTCTCGTTTCTCGAGGTTAACCCATTCCCCGTTTTCAAGCTTGACCCCAAAACCCCTGGCCGCCTGAAGCCTCGGCTCGGGCGGTAGACGTTCCTGTTCGGTCATGGCCATCGGCCCAGGCGGTGCTTTGCCTTCCTTCTTTACCTCCTGCGCATTAAAGAAACCAAACATTAGCCACATCAGAACGTAGACCACGACAGTCATAACGACCAGCGCGCCCACGAATTTAAGAATCCCAGGCACGTTGACATCGCTTACTTCGTGAGTGACGTCAACGTTTCTGACGTGCGACACATCCGGCGTTTCTGTCTTGTGCCCATGCCCGTTACCTTTGTGCCCTAGCTTTGCCATGATTCACACGACCTTACACGACTGTCCAAACGTTCGAACGAGATGTTAATTCAAGATTGTGTATCTCAAAGAGATAGCTCCAACGACAGGCGTAATCGATTTCAATTCACGACTGGAATCAGCGCCTTCTTACAGAACCGGGAGCGGTAGCGACCGCACTCAACTAGCCCAGCGATTACGTCGCGTCTCCATTAGTCGGACCTTAAATTTCCCTCACTACGGATCATTGCGGAAAACACCTATCAATTCGTGCCATGAATGGTGCGTTCCTTGAATGCGGTCGCTACGCACCCGCAGATGGTTCACCAGCTTAACTCACTTCACCAGTGCCCCAATCCTAAGGCCGTCTAATGTCCCGCGTGGGCCGGCGCCTGCGCTTGCGCCAGCACTGAGTCGTACTGCGGATCATTAATCGGTATTAACGGACGCTTCCGCAATTGCCAGGCAAACATGGCGAACCAAAGACCGCCCATCGCGATCGGTGCCACAACGTCCATCCAGCTAACATAAAAAAGTGCGGGGCTGAACTCCGGCGCAATCATCCAGAACAAATCGAGAATGCGCATCAGGAGTATCAAACCGGCCAGCATTTGAAGCTTGCGCGCGTTGCGTTTCAACGATGCCGACAACAACAGCAGAAACGGAAAAGCGAAATGGAAGAACACGACGCTGACCGCAATCGCTCCCCAGCCGCCGCGGAGCCTGGGTAAATACCATTGAATCTCTTCCGGCAGATTGCCTGACCAGACAATAAGGAACTGCGAGAAGGCGAAGTAGGCCCAGAGCATTACAAAAGCCAGCATCAGCTTGCCGAGATCCTGGAAATGATTTGGTCTAACTATGCGCGACATTGGCTCGCGGTTTGTTAGAAAAGACATCACCGCAATTACAAACGCCAGCGCGCTCAGCGCCCACGCTATAACAAACAAAAGTCCGTAAATTGTTGAGAACCAGTCGGGATTAAGCGACATAGCCCAGTCCACCGAAGCAAATGTCACGGTTATCACAAAAAGCAGGAGGCCCGGCCCGCCAATCATCCGCATGCGCTTAGTAAATCCACGATCGGCTGTGCGGTCCTGTTCCCGCGACCATTTGTTCAAGAGGTAAGCAGTCAGGATCCAGATCGCAAAATAGAGAGCCGCGCGTCCGGAAAAGAAGGGAAGGTTCAGATAAAGACGCGCCTTCTCCTCGAGTGCCGGGGTTTTTGACATCTCCTCGTGATGCGTCCAGGGATAAATCTGGTGCGCGCCGAGGATAATCGGGATAAACAGCAAGGCCATTAACGGAATAGTTCGTGTGGCTGCCTCCAGGACACGGCGAATAACCAACCCCCAGGCGCCGCCGGTCAGATGTTGCAGCAGCAAGATCGCCAGACTGCCAAGCGCGATTCCGGTCCAGAACAGGTAGGCCACCAGATACGAATGAAAAAACTGGCCCCGATCGAGAAACGCCCCCACGGCTAGCAGCAAGGTAAAGACGAAGCCGACAATCAACGCGCGTTGCTGCCAACGCCCGACTTCCGCTGGTGCTGAGTAAGCGCCATTCATCGCTAATCGTGCCCTCCGGAGCTCGGCGTCGCGGTGTGGCTGGCGGGTGGCTGCTGTTGCCCCGTCAGCGGCTGTGTATTCTGATGGCTTAATTGCAATGCTCGAATGTAAGCAACTATCGCCCAGCGATCTCGCGCGGGGCTCTGGGCCGCGTACGACGGCATGGCGCCCCAACCATTCGTGATGGCGTCAAAGTAATGACCAACCGGGGCCTGCCGCAGACTATCGGTGTGAAAAGAAGCCGAGCGACGGAAACCACGTCTCACGATCATTCCATCGCCATTGCCGGTCATACCGTGGCATGCCGAGCAGAAGATCTCGTAACGCTCCTTACCGCGTTTGACCACGTCATGAGTAATGGGTAATGGGAACTCTTCGACGTCGTCGGGATAGGCGGCAATACCCTGATCTGCGTTTGCGCCAGGCGGGGTCGCGGCCTGCGCCCCTGCCGGCGCTGATGTTCCAGCAGTGCTCTTCTTGCCGGTGAAGAATTCCCTGTCTGCTCTGAGGTGACCGCGCGGAACCGTTCCCGTTACGGGCGGGCGCGACGACATACCGTCTCGGAAGAATGTGGTCGAGCGAAACGGTTTCATGCGCGGCTGATCCTGCATGTCCTGACGGCAAGTGACAGTGAACAGTAGGCAGTGGACAGTGAGCAGCAGAACAAAGAAACTGCGGCGCGGATGTGCCCAGCGAGAGACGGGGGGGCGGGGGGACGGTGAGAGGGGGAGAAAGGGAGAGGGGGAGAAAGGGGGACGGAGAGACGCGGAGAGGGGGAGACGCGGAGACTCGGAGATATCCGTATCGTCCGTACCGTGTCCGTTATCACTTCTCCTTTTGTCTCTTTCGTCTATCATCAACAAAGTTCCTTCAATACTCCATCGAGCCGTCGGCGCGGCTCCTCTTCACCCCATCTCCCTTTCTCCTCATCGCCCCGTCACCGCGTCTCCGTGTCTCCGCGTCTTTCTTCCGACTACACTTCAACATCCGTAACTTCCTTCGGCTCC
>CAZVHN010000470.1:0-7429 GCA_964626895.1 uncultured Chloracidobacterium sp.
AAAGCGAAGCGTGGTCAGCCGGTAGTTCTTCGGATGCCGAACGACTGATAGGATTGGGTTGCAGCGTATTCACGCACTCAGTCAACGGCGAAAAATCAAAAACGCTGTCAGGACGACGCACAATCCGCCAATGCCAAGCAAAGCCCACTTCCATCCTTGTGATTGACCCTCACCTGGCGGCGTGGCGATTGAATCGTTAGCTTCGCCAAGCAAGACGAAGGCAGCCCAGTGGCGCGGCGCTAGAGTTTCATCAGCTTGCAGCAGTTGGAGTTTGGCGGCGCGCAAACTCGCCGCCTTTGATGTTCCCTCCCCTAGCAGGCTGCTGAAAAACTCATTTTGGAGTGCGGAGGCAAGCGTAGCGCGACTCCGCTTTGGATTGGCGAGCCCTAAAACCCCAAAAGAATCCAAAGCGGCGCCGCTGTCGCCACACTCCAAATTTCGCTGTCTTCACCCCTGATTATGTCCGACACACAACCGCGCCCTGAAGGGTATGTGCAGCCGCCCTTTTCAGAGTCTGTCGGGAAAAGGCATCTGTTGCCTTCTCATTCACACCGTGGCTTCAGCCCGGTGATCTGGAGGCGATAAAAACAAGTGAACCGTTTGAACGGTTTGCTTCGCTGCGGATGCACTTTCTTGCGAGAACACTCTTCCACTGAAGTTCATTAGAGCCAGATCCGCCACCACTCAACAATGAGACGACTATCCAACCTTTGCAAATTTGCAGGTAAGGAAGGTGGGCAAAGCGCAGCGCGCCCCCGCCCCAGCGCAGCGTCATCAACTTTAGTTTTTCTTCAAGACTACGCCGGACTGAGTCAGCATAGAATTGAGCGGTTTTTGTAGCGCGAAAGACGCTACGCTGGAGCGGGGGCGCGCTGCGCTTTGCCCACCTTCCCAACCTGCAAATTTCCTCACCTTGAGGGGTCAGTTCAAGGTTGAGTGCTAAAGCATCTGAAGTTCCGGGCCCGGTTATCGTTTGCGATGCGGCCCAAGCAATCGCGATTATGAGAATATGACCGCCCGTTTCGGCACGACGCCGTTCCGCGCGCGTCGCTTGTCACTGGTCCGTCTGTTTGATATCTTCGCTTCACCTTTAAAAGAACCTTATGTCCGAAAAAGCAAACGCACCCACCGCTACTTCTGCCGCTGGACTTAGGGGAGTTGCGGCCGCAACTTCTTCGGTCTCCGACGTCATCGGCGATAAAGGCCAGCTGATCTATCAGGGATACGACATCCATGATTTGGCAGCGCATTCAACTTTTGAAGAAGTTGTATTTCTTCTCTGGAACAAGCGTCTTCCCAAACATGCGGAACTCGATGAGTTGAAGCGCTCACTCGCCGCGTCCTATGCAATTCCGCAAGAGATCATCGATCTGATGAAACGTTTCCCGCGCGAGGCCAATCCCATCGACGTGCTGAGAACAAGCACTTCCGCACTCGAGTTTTACGATTCAAATGCGCGAGATATTTCGCGTGAGGTGGCCGTCAAGACTGCGATCAGACTGACAGCTCAGTTTCCCACTCTTGTCGCCGCCGCCGAACGGATTCGCACAGGCCTGGAGCCCGTTGCTCCTGATCCGGGTCTCAACATCGCAGCCAACTTTCTCTACATGCTCAAAGGCGAGAAGCCTTCCGAACATGACGCCCACTTGTTTGATAGGTCGCTCATTCTTCACGCCGATCACGAATTAAATGCTTCGACCTTCACCGCCCGCGTGGTTGCCGGCACTCTCGCGGACATGTACGCGGCGGTTACGGCGGCAATCGGGGCCCTGTCAGGTCCCTTGCACGGCGGGGCCAACACGAACGTCATGAGGATGCTGCTGGAAATAGGCGAAGTGGGTAACGTTGAGAGCTACATCAAGAAAGCGCTGGCGGAGAAGAAAAAGATTATGGGTTTCGGTCATGCGGTCTATCGTACCGAAGACCCGCGCGCCACGCATTTGCGGAGGTTTTCGAAGGAGATGGGCGAGCGGTCAGGTGATATGAAGTGGTACGACATGTCTCGCAAGGTAGAAGAAGTGATAATGCGGGAGAAGGGTCTCTATCCCAACGTCGACTTCTTCTCAGCCTCGACTTACTACATGATGGGAATCCCACTCGACCTGTACACGCCGATATTTGCCGTCAGCCGCATTTCGGGCTGGACCGGCCACATCCTTGAACAATACGCCGACAACAAACTCATCCGCCCGCGCGCGGAATACATTGGCCGGCGAGACGCCGTTTATGTGCCAGTTGATAAGCGGTAAGAGTAGTAGTTCCGGGCAACTCGATAGTCACGGCTTTGCCGCCCGATGTGAGGATGGGCTTTGCCCTCCGTCAAGGTTGTTCTCTGGTTATTGGGCTGCGCCCTCGGGGGCGTAGCCCCCAGCCATTCGAAGAGAGCGAGTACGGCGGGGCAGAGCCGCCGCCTCACCATCAAGCGGCAAAGCCGGAGCCAACTTTGATCTGACCGCTCGATCCGTTTCAACAGTCACGTTACTGCCCCGAACGCAAGTTAACATTCTCGGTTACCACCACCGGAAGTTCTGCTTCTCCCTGCTTCGGATTCTCTTTCGAAGTCAGCCTCTTCATCTCGTCTGTCGCTGACACCAAACGCGTGCGCCAGATGAAAACGGTAGAGATTACCAGCGCGATAGTGCAGGCGAGTCCGCCTTCAATTCCGTAACTGCCTCCGGTCAACCACGCTGGGCCAAGGTCGGCGCCCTGGAGGAGTGGGTGCGGCGCGATTCGGGTGATGCCACTCACCGGCAGACCAAAAAGCGATCCCAGTGCCCAGTTCCAAGCCCAGTGAACGCCGAGAGGAAACCACAAGCTTCTGGTACGCAGATAAGCCACCGCAAGCCAAACTCCCGCGAGTGCGGTGTTCACAAAGGTGAAGCCCCGGGCCACGTTTGGATTTTGCAGATGAACAGCCGCGAAAGGCACAGAGGTAAGCAGGACCCCCAAGACCGCGAGCCGGGCCCGTGTCAAAGTCTGCAGGGGATAACCCCTGAAGAGCGCTTCTTCAGCCAACGCGGCGAAGATAAAAAGAACTCCTGAAAGCACGAGAGTTTTCGCAACCTGAGGAAAAATGCCGGCAGTAGAGAGTGTGAAACGCAGCCCGCCGCCTGCCGTCGCAATAGCCGCGGCAAAAGCCAGGGAGGCAATGCCGATTGCTGATCCGATCAGAAGGTCGCGAAGCCAACCGGCATGAAACCAGAGTCCGAGAGAACGCCAGGGCAGGCCTTCAAGCAAGCGAGCACAAAGGTAACCCGCTGTTAGCGATGACGCTAAGAGCAACAGTCTAATGAGTATGTCTTTGGCATTCTCTCCCGGTGTCACGCCTGGTCCGAAATAGGTGGAGTAGAGGGCTCGCATGCCGCGCCCAACTATGATTTGAAGCGCAATGTTGAGCAGCACAAACAGCAGCAGAAACACGAGTAACCGCCAGCCGCTACGCAAGCGCCCTGCGCTGTTGATGAATAGTTTCCTGGGTTCCATTGGACAGTTTTGGGACGGGAATCAAACTCGAGCCGCATTCTAGACGATGGCGTTGGAAACGATCCACTAAATCACACGACTCAACAAAGATCCCGTAGGGTGACTCTCAAGAGAGGCGGTTTCACGCAAAGACGCAAAGGGGGCAAAGACGCAAAGAAATCCTCTTGCAAATGGGTTCATCGCTGCTGCATCTCATCTCTTTGCGCCTTTGCCCCCTTTGCGTCTTTGCGTGAAACCGGCTTTCGCTAGTGTAAGTCTTCGGGGGGCCCCTGAATGTGGATCATCAACCCTTATGATAAACTTCGGTAGCATTTCATGAGTGATCTGACCCCAAATCCGGATGCTGAAAAGCAAAAGCTGGCCCGCCGCCGGCGAGTCTTGTTGTGGGCGCTCGGCGTCACCGTGCTCCTGCTGCTCGCAGTTATTATCTCGCAACAGTTGTGGCTGTGGACCGTGGTCCCACCCGACACTGCATCAGATACACTCGTCCTTTACGCCCTATCTACACTTAACTTCGTAGCATTTGTCGTCTTCTCTTTTATTTTTGTTCGCAACCTCCTGAAACTGCGCCGAGAGCGGCGAGAGTTGCAGCTCGGCTCTAAAATAAAGACCCGTCTCCTGGTTTACTTCATTGCCATCAGTTTCCTGCCGATCATCGCGATGGCCGTGTTCTCATATCTTTTCTTGAATCGCTCATTGGAGAAATGGTTCAGCAAGTTGCCTGAGGAAGTGGTGAAAGAAGCGCGCGAGGTCCAACGCGAAGCCGTCGAGGCCCAGTACCGCAGCTTCAGCGAGACCGCAGCATTGCTGGGAGTCGTCCTGAGCAAGCAATCTGATGTAGAGCGGCAGGAGACTCTCAATCAGATGGTTACCAGGGGCCAGCTTTCCGCTGCTGAGATCGTTGATTCAGATGGAAAGAGGATCGCGCAAAGTCGGGTTAGTCAGTCGGGTGAGAATGCGGAGCTAGAAACACTGCTTTACCAGGCGCGTCAGGTAAAAGGAGATGTGGGACAGAGTCTTGTAGATGGCCAGGGATTTGACGTCATCACCGTACTTTTATCTGACAATCAAAAACTGATCCTGGCAACAGCACGGAGAGTTGATACCACGCTGAGCGATACAATCTCCGGCTCGGAGAGCGAGTACCAAAAACTCGTCAAGAGGCAGCGCAAAGTCCGTTTGCTCGGGCTCTCCACGCTGGGCCTGATGACCCTGATGCTTCTCTTCGTGTCGAGCTGGGTGGCAATCTACCTGGCGCGCGGGATTGCTACGCCAATCAAGGCTCTGGCAGAAGCCTCTAACGAAATTGCCCGGGGCAATCTCTCTCATCGGGTGATTGCCGGCGCCGAGGACGAGCTCGCCTTGCTGGCCCATTCGTTCAATCAGATGACGGCGCAGCTCGAAGAGAATCGTCGCCGCATCGAGGCTGGTTCCGACGAGCTTCGAGACAAGAATCTAGCGCTTGAAGAGCGGCGAAATTACATTGAGACGGTTCTTGAATCGCTCTCGACAGGAGTGGTTTCCCTTGACGGCAATGATCGGGTAACGACCATCAATGCCGCCGCGGCCCGTATGCTCCGTTTGAGTGACGTTCCTGGCGGCCAGAACAAACTTGAACAATTGATAGGCGCCGAGGATGCAGTTGTTCTGGATCGGCTGCTGCGACGTGCGCGTCGAACGGGACAGGCTACGGAGCAGACGCAGCTCACTGGCTCCCTCGCAAAAGAGACTGGACCACTTCCCGTCGCATTGGCAGCCACAGCCTTGCGCGGCGTTCCGCGAGAGGGGCGGGGGGTTGTGCTTGTAATCGAGGATCTGTCTGAGCTTCTGGCAGCCCAGAGGGCCGCGGCCTGGAGCGAAGTCGCCAGACGAATGGCCCATGAAATCAAAATCCCTTTGACACCGATTCAACTGTCCGCGGAACGCATCGCCAAAACTTACCGGCGTATTGGCGCCAATGGCAATCAGAATGGCTCAAACGGTAAACCGCAAACAGCGGCGGATGAGCTCAGTATCTCCGCGGTGATTGACGAATGCACGGAAACGATCGCGCGTGAAGTTTCCGGCCTCAAGGCCATGGTAGACGAGTTCTCGCGCTTCGCACGTCTGCCCCTGGCCCGCCTGGAACCCGCGGACTTGAATGAGGTGGTTCGTCACGCTGTCGCCTTGTACGAAGATCGCCTTGATGGTGTACAGATCGAGACGGAGCTGGATCCCACGGTGCCGTCATCGATGTTGGATGCAGAACAGTTGCGACGGGTCTTCGTGAATCTAATTGACAATGGGCTCGGGGCCCTGGCAAACATGGAAGGCGAGCGAAGAATCACAATCGCCACTACCAACGACACCGCCCGCAGCCTGTTGATCGCGGAAGTTATAGACACGGGACACGGGATCCGGTCCAGAGACTTTAAGAGGCTCTTTCAGCCTTATTTTTCAACGCGCGGTACCGGAACTGGTCTGGGTCTTGCAATCGTGCAGCGGATCGTGCTGGAGCACCGCGGCAGAATCCGCGCCGAAGCGAATCATCCGCGCGGGGCACGATTTGTGATCGAATTGCCTGGGTAAAGCCAGACGGCAGGAGGCAGGAGCAGGAGCAGGAGGCAGGAGCAGGAGGCAGGGCAGCATTTTCCATTTTCCATTTCTCATTTGTCATTCGCATCATTTGGTAAGCGGTTAGAATTATTGCTGCCGACTTCCACCACCCAAAAGGAGCAAACAAATAATGAGAAATGAGAGATGGAAAATGGAAAATCCTTCCTCCTGCCGTCTGCCTCCTGCCTCCTAATTTCCCATGTCTGAATCAATTCTCATCGTGGACGACGAGCGCGGCATTCGCGACACGTTACGCGGGGTTATGGGCGACGAGGGATTCGTCGCCGACGCGGTCGCGAGTGGTGAAGAGTGTCTGAAAGCCCTGGAGCGGCGGACCTATGACTGCATCCTGCTGGATGTGTGGCTACCAGGGATTGATGGGCTCGAAACTCTGCAGCAGTTGCGGGCCACCGGCTCCGACTCCGCCGTCGTGATTATTTCCGGACATGGCAATGTAGAGACGGCCGTACGCGCCACAAAGCTCGGCGCGTTTGATTTCGTCGAGAAACCTCTCTCCATAGAAAAGACGGTGCTCACCGTGCGCAATGCTTTGCGCCAGCGTCAGCTCGAATTGATGAACGCCGAAATGGCTGCCGAGCTGGCAAAAGAGTACCGAATGGTAGGCGAGTCCGTAGCCATGCGCGCGCTTCGCAAACAGATTTCGGTGGTTGCTCCGACAGATGGTCGCGTACTGATTTACGGTGAGTCAGGCACCGGGAAAGAACTGGTGGCGCGGGCAATTCATGCCCAATCGCGACGGGCCGCGGCGCCCTTCGTGGAGGTCAACTCGGCCGCGATACCCGAGGAGTTGATCGAGTCCGAACTCTTTGGACATGTAAAGGGTGCGTTCACCGGTGCAACTGCCGCCAAGAAAGGCAAGTTTGAGTTGGCTGATGGCGCGACTCTGTTTCTTGACGAAGTTGGAGACATGAGCGCCAATGTGCAAGCGAAGGTTTTGCGAGTGCTTGAGGAACAACGTTTCGAGCCCGTAGGCAGCGGAACGGCGATCAACGTCGACGTGCGGGTGATTGCCGCAACCAATAAGCGGCTGGACCTGGAAATGGAACAAGGAAAATTCAGAACGGATCTTTTTTATCGTCTCAATGTAATTCCTTTTGAGTTGCCGCCGTTGCGGGAGCGTCCTGAAGACATTCCCTCGCTGACGGATTACTTCAGCCAAAACTTTTCAGTTCCCTATGGTAAGACGCCAAAACAGTTTTCACCGGAAGCGATTGAAGAGCTGCAGAACTACTCCTGGCCGGGTAACGTTCGCGAGCTGAGAAACACCATCGAGCGGGTTGTGATCATGCATCCCGGCGTAAAAGTTACGGCGAGCGATTTGCCCGCACGC
>CAZVHN010000471.1:0-3520 GCA_964626895.1 uncultured Chloracidobacterium sp.
CTTCACAGACCCAAAGGAGGTCACATGAAAAAGCAAGTTTACCTTCGGCTCACTCTCTTAAGTCTATTCGCCGCGCTGGCGGTTGCGCTAACGCTCCCACCGGCGGCAAGGGCGGACGGGCCGACGCATCTCGACTCCACCGACGTGTTGGGGCAAATTCGCGGCCCCGCCTGCAACGTAATGATGCCGATGGCTGGCGTGATCACCTCGATGACCCCGGCGGACACGCTCGTCTTTAACGCTCGCGGGTGCGGCCCCGTCCTCGCCCCCGACGGCCACCAGTTGACGCTCGGCGAGTTCAAAGCCGTCGAAGGCCGGGCGACGGTCAAGTGCATCAACATGGGGACACACACCGTCGTCCACTTCAGCGGTTTAATCCCGAACGGAGTCTATACGGTCTGGCTGTTCATCTTCGCCAACGGCAACCCGCCGATTCCCTTCACCGCCTTCGGGGCGCTCGGCAACAGTTCCCCCGCCGATCCCATTGACAATGCTTTCATTGCCAGCGAAGCGGGCCAAGGCCAGCTTGTGCGGACCAACGCGGAGGGCGTGCTCTCGGCCAACGGCGGTTCGGTCGCGGGCTGCTGGCTGGGAACCTACCCGGAAGCGCACGTCGCGCTGGTCTATCACATCAACGGCCTGACCAACGGCCCCGTCCCCGGCCCTACCAATACTTGGGTGGCGCAAGAGTTCTTCAGATTCTTGCCCTAGCGCTCCGCACTATGGCGACTGCCGGGGCGAGATAGCCAGAGAAGCAGCCGCAGATTTTCGCGGATGAACGCAGATCAGAGCAGAATGATTTTAATCCGCGCCAATCCGCGTTCATCTGCGGCTTTAGCCTTCGCTTGAGTCGCGCCCACCTTCGGCGTAAAGCAAACTGGTGGTGGGTCAGTTTGATTGTGGCACGCGCATCTTGCGCGTGATTCACGGGCGGGACGCCCGTGCCACGTTTTCAAACTGATCCAATACCAGGCAAACTGAACCATTTGACAGTTCCCTCCGCCTGCTCAACAATCGCCCAACATGAAGACACCCAGACTGTGTGCTGCCGTTCTTGTGCTGATGCCAGCGGTTCTCCTGGCTCAGCAAAATCCACAGGGCAAGATTGTCGGCGTAGTCAGAGATCAAAAGCAGGCGACGGTGAGCGGCGCCGAGGTCTCGCTGGTGCATCAGCACCAGGCAGTTCTGGCCACCACCACGTCTGATGCAAGGGGAGGTTTCACCTTCGAAAACGTAAGGCCCGGCTCATACGAGATTAGAGTGACGCAGATCGGTTTCGGTAAACACAATTCATCAGTCCAGGTAAGTGCGGGCACGACTGCCGAGATGAAGATCGTGATGGATGTGGCCTCTATTGTGGACCAGGTAACTGTGACCGCGGAAACCGGCCAGGCGCAGGACATCGACCGGGTATCGCAGCAGGTCAACGTTATTGGCGATGACGCAATTTTGCAGCGGGCGACTGGTGTGCTTGCGCAGGTGGCGGACGAAGAGGTGGGTGTCTCACTGCAACGCACCAGCCCAACGGTCGGGGCGGTGGTAGTAAGAGGGCTGACCGAGGTTGGCGTTTACGTAGATGGAGTGCGCACGACGCAGTCCACACAGCGCGGCGGCATCAATACTTTCTTCAATTTGAACGAGCCCAGTTCGCTGCGCACAGTCGAGATCCTGCGTGGCACGAACAGCGCTCAATACGGTTCTGACTCGCTCGGCGGCACTGTGCAATTGCTTTCGCGCACGCCCGAGTTTGGTTTCGATACTCCGGTTGTGCATGGCGAGGCGAATACGTTCTTCAACAGCGCCGATCTCTCATTCGGAGGCAATACGCTTTTAACCTACGGCACGCGGCGCTTCGGAATGCTGGTCAATGTGAGCAGTCGCCGGGTCAACACGCTCCGGCCCGGCAACGGGATTGATAGCCACGCTGCCGTGACGCGTTTCCTAGGTTTACCCTCCGACATCCTGGGTACGAGACTAACCGACACTGCCTTCACCCAATACGGCGGAACACTGCACCTGACTTACGCACCGCGCGACGATCAGCAGTTAAGCTTTCGGTATCAGCGCAGCCAGCAGGACGGTGGCAAGCGCTACGATCAAACACTGGGCGGCGATGGGAATCTGATTGCCGATCTGCGCAACCTGATGCTCGACTTCGGCTACCTGCGCTACGTCAAACAGGGCCTCGGCTTCTTTGATAATGGCTCGTTCACTGTCTCATACAACAGCCAGCGCGAAGAGCGCGTTAATCAAGGCGGACAAGGAAACCCGTTGGCGGGAATCACCCACGACAAAGAGCGCACAAGTACCTACGGATTCAACTTTTTCCTCGATAAGCAGTTGGCACGCCGGAACACGTTCTTGATTGGCGGCGACATTTATCGCGATTATGTTAATGCCCCTTCGTATACCTTTGGACCTTCAACCGGCGTGACTACGCTGACACGTCCCCGCGTTCCCAACGGCGCTCGCTACATTCTTGGTGGTCTCTTCGTGCAGGATTCCTGGGAGGCCATACCAGAGCGGCTACGCCTCAGCGGCGCGCTGCGCTACAACATCGCATCCTACCGCTCCCGAGCGGAGAACAGTCCTCTCGTAAATGGGCAGCCCTTGTTTCCTGACGATTCTCTGCGCGTCGCGGATTTCTCCGGTCGCATTGGCGCGGTGGCAACAGTCACGGACGGCCTCAATATAGCTTTCAACTACAGCCGCGGTTTTCGTGCCCCGAATATCACGGCCCTTGGTTCGGTCGGATTGGTAGGAGTGGGCTACCAGGTTGCGCCGTCGGATCTCGCCGGTCTGAACGCGGTACTCGGAAGCACCGCAGATGAGAGCGCAGTTTCGACGGGCATTTCCGTCTCAGCTCCGTCGTCAGAAACAACCAATAACTTTGACCTGGGGTTGCATTACCGCAAACCGCGTTTTGACACCGACCTAACCATCTACCTGCTGGACTACAACGACACGCTCGTCCGGCAAACGCTCATCTTACCGCAGGGCTCTGTAGGGCTGCGCCTCGGCAGTCAGGTGATTGAGCGCCAGAACGCCAACGGCGCGGTATTCGTGCCACTCTCGGCGGCGCCGGTTCTGGTGCAGTCAAACTTCGGTGCCACGCGCTTGAAGGGCCTCGAATACACGCTTAACGTGCGGCCGGCAGACTCGTGGGCTTTCATTGGGAAGTACAGTTTTGTGCGTGCTGAAGACAAGGCAACAGGAGAACCGCCAAACCTCGGCGGCGCGGGCCTGCCGCCACAACTGGGGTTTTTGAGCTTGAGCTACCGACCACCAGCCAAACGCTATTGGATCGAGGCTTACTCAATGCTAGCAGGACGCCAGGATCGACTCTCGTCACTCGATCTCTCAGACCGCCGTACCGGAGCTGCCCGCTCGCGCACGAACATTCGAAATTTTTTTCGTCGAGGTGCTTGTGTTCGTGGGTTGACTACTTCCGGCCCAGACGGGCAGTGCGGGTCGGCTGGGGGAATTCTGATTGCCACGGGTGAGACGCTCGCGCAAGTGC
>CAZVHN010000472.1:0-2320 GCA_964626895.1 uncultured Chloracidobacterium sp.
TCTCGAGCCAACGAATCACGGGACTTTCCAGACGGCAATTGAGCTCTACAGGGAAGGCTACGATGTGCATATGTACAATGAAGACAATGTCAATGAAGACGGTTCAGGGGCCGTGTTCAACGAAATAGTGTCGGCGATACAAAAACGCGGCGTGACGGACATCGCAGTTTTTGGCTACAGTCATGGTGGTGGCAGCGTCCAAGAACTTTCGGTGCGGTTAGATAACAACCGCGCTGTCATCGGGTTCTTTCAAATAAGATACACCGCTTACATCGACGCAGTTGACGGTAGCCAGTCACCGGATCCATCGCAGGAAAATGAGCGGCCGGCGGGCACGCTTTACCACCTCAACATCTATCAGGAGAACGGTGCCTTCGAGTTGGGTGGTGGTCCCTTGAACAACCCACAGCCTCAGGATGACGAGATCGATGTCACGCAGACACCCTGGGGCGCAGACTTGGGGCACGGCGATATTGATGATCACCTGACCGTTCGTGATCTTGTGAAGGACCGCCTCCGAAACCGTGTCAGCCGGTAGCGCGCGCTTTTCAGATCGTAGTTCGCCTTGGGAATTCATAAGTCGCCTCCCTCAGTGGTTAACATGTTATGGTGCTGGAATGAGCGAACACGTCGAAACTCGTCGTCGCTGGTTTAGGCTCACCGGGTTGCCCGTTCGCATCGGGCTCTTGGGGGTTGCCTTATGGTTTGCCTTTCTTTGCTGGGCGTTCGTCTCGTACCCTGCCATGGATAACTTGGCGGTGGGTTGGGTCGTGTGGGCACTGCTGGAGCTGCCTGGCCTAGAAGCTATGTCGAATAGCGTCGTGATTTTCACGGTAGTGCTTTTGATCGAGACAGTCGCCGTTTTTGCCGTGTTTTCTTGCCTGGGGGCTGTAATCAGCTTTTTCAAGCGCTCCTAACGTGGCGCTCCGCTTTCCTTTAGCCCGGCGCGCGGGTCAAACGGCAATTGGTTGCGGATTGGAGCAACGGCGAAACCTCCGTTGCCGGCGAGGACGATCTCATCAAAGTGAAGATTGAAACGGCGTTTGCTGCGCCAGCGGGAATTCGATTCCAGCTTGAGAAGCGGTCGGCAGCCATTCGCATCTGGAATTCATCGACCAAGGGAACGGACCTAGTGCCGGTCGCGGAGACTCCCAGCACGATCACCTTCCCCAGTGGCGTGCCGTCCTACGTATGGGTTGAATGGGCGCTTGCTGGCCCGGATGACGGGCAAGCGATACTGACATTAATAATGCAGGATGCCGTGAGTGGAAACGAGGTTGCCCGAGATAGCCTTGTGTTCCACCCGTTCACGTCGATCGTGATTGTTTTGGGAGGGAGGAATCAGCAGCCCAACAGCGATCCCCCAGCTGCAGACTACGGCATATTCTTCGCGGGTAGAGACCTGTATCTCGAGGGGTACGACGTTCATATGTACGACGAGGATGACGTGATTGCCAACACGACAGACACGACGGGCGCCGCCTACCAGGAAGTGCTCTATGCGGTGTCGAAGCGTGGCGTCACATCGGTGGCCATCTTCGGCTATAGCTACGGCGGTGGCGCGACGTACAATTTGGCGGCACAGATTGACCAATTACGGCCGACGCATACGTTTACAACCGCTTTCACGGCATATGTCGATGCGATTGTACCAGGGAGCACTGGTTCTTCAGAGGACCGACGCCCCCTCAACACGGCTTGGCACTTAAACATCTACCAGCGCAATGACTTTCTTTTCGTAGGGGCTCCGATGCCCGAGGACCACCCCGACCCGAATCACCGAGCCAACGAGGACATCAACACCGACGAGGATGCCGGATTCACGCGCGGATTGGATCATGAATCAACCCACACCTCTATCGACAACGACAACACCGTACAAACGCACTTGAAAGAGCAGTTCCGCCAGAGGGTCGCAAAATGAGAAAGCACAGCTTGTTTTTCAGGAGCGATTTCTGGCGCCTTTTGCGCCTTGCCGCGCTTGTCATGGCCTGTTTCACCGCGCGCCTACTTGGAAACGAGGTCAGGGACATCGTCCCCGATGAAAAGATGCAAGCGGCGATTCATCGCACCGCCCAAGCCTTTTCGCGCGCCACGCGATCGGAGGGTGGGCCAGAAGCGATGGCAGAGCTTCAACAATTGCTTGCCTTAAGCGGCGGCAATGATGGTGCCGCCGGTTCCGAGAAGCTA
Organism: uncultured Chloracidobacterium sp.; assembly: GCA_964626895.1. Taxonomy (GTDB): domain Bacteria; phylum Acidobacteriota; class Blastocatellia; order Pyrinomonadales; family Pyrinomonadaceae; genus PSRF01. The sequence goes on from CAZVHN010000472.1 coordinate 2,191, forward strand.
ATCCAGCAGATCGCTTACTTTCGTGCGCATCCGCCATCCGAGAGCGCAATGCTGGGAACAATGGGCATATTTCGATTTAACGACTTTAGAGGTTCTGTTATCGTCAGCGCATTGGCGCCGTTCATCGACA
>CAZVHN010000473.1:0-4056 GCA_964626895.1 uncultured Chloracidobacterium sp.
CGAGACTGGTGATGGTTTCTTTCAGCTCTGGTCGCATTGTGCCTCGCTGCATGCCGTTGAAGTCCTGGCCCATCAAGTCGTCTATACGCGATCTGGCCCAGAGCGGAGCCAGCACATCGTGTTGAGTTTTCGATTCTGGGAAGGCAACGGGAATATCCCGCACAAAATCACGTCCTGACATTTTGCCTTTCAGCCGGATAACTCCAGTTCCGGCTGCCGTGTACCGGCCTGTCAGGATCACTGGCTTGGCGCCAAAGAGATCCGGAATACGTTGTGGGTATACATCTGCAACCGGAAGTCCATTCCATTCGAGCGAGATGTCCGTCAGCAAGGGGTTGCGGACCCGTTCATGAAAGCGGCGCGCTGCTGCCGAACCATCGTCACTGAGCGCTACATTTTCCACTTCGCCGCGTCCCTGCTCAGCCATCTTGTCCAGCAGAAACCGATTCACCGAGCTCCCGATGCCAAAGGCAAACACCCGTGCGTTGGGATGGTTCCGCACCTCGGCGATTATTCCCATATCGTTGCCCACGTAGCCGTCAGTCATGAAACAGACAATCCGCACATGGCCTTGAGCATCGGAAGGATCCAGCGCGGCCTTGATTGCTTTCATCATCTCCGTACCCCCGCCGCCGGAACGCGACGCCAGAAAGGCCTGGGCCTTCTGCAGGTTCTCGCGGGTGGCCGGCACGGGCTCGGGAAAGAGAATATGGGTGTCGCCCGCGAAAGTGATTAGATTGAACGTGTCGGCGGGATAGAGGCTATCGAGCGCGAGCTTCATCGTCTCCTTGGCCTTCTCAATGGGGAAGCCACTCATGGAACCAGATGTGTCGAGCACGAAAACCAATTCCTTCGGCGTCACATCCGACACAGTCACGCGGTCGGGAGGCTGCAGAATCAAAGTAAAGAAGCCACCTCTCTCCGAGCGATGCGTCAACAAAGCGTCGGAGATGCCCTTCCCCGCCACGTCGTAACGGAGAATGAAATCCTTGTTCGGAATCACTGAGCTGTTTTTCAGTCGCACGTGGGCCTGGGCCACGTCTGGTCGTTGCATATCGATGGCATGCGACGCGGAACTGACGTTCTCAATTGCCACTCCGGCATCCAGCGCGACCTCCAACGAAATGTCGTGCCCAACACGCATGCCTTTCGCCACAGGCCTGGGAGTGATACGCGATGCATCCGGAACGCTATCAGTGTCTGGCGCGAATCCGTTGCCACCGCTTACCGGAGAACCTGTGGCGTTACCAGGGATATAACGAGGTCCCACCACCATGGGAAAGACAAACTCGTACGAACCATCTTCGTACTTCAAGGTTTCGACATAACTGATCGTAATTTTGATCTGCTCGCCCGGCATGATGTTGGCGACCGACTGCGTGAAAATATTCGGCCGTTCCTGATCCAGCAGACTGGCCACCTTGCCCCCGGTCTTCGCCGCTTCATAAACGGCCAGGGCTTCCTCGCGACGCAGCACGCGGCCGCGCACCGTGCGATCGCCCACAAGCATAGTCATGTCGTCGATAGCGGCATTCTGAGGGAGCGGAAAAGTGTAGACCGCCTCAATCTTTTCTTTGAAGGGGTTCTCAAATTCCTGCGTGACTACTACACGCGAGATGAAGCCACTGATCTCGACTTTCACACTCGTATGTTTGAGTGGGCAGATGGCTTTGGGTTTTCCGGTCGCGTCAAGCACCTGAAGTGCACCTTGCGTTTCAGATTCTTGCGCGGCGGTCACTGTTACCTGTGAGTTTCTCAGTGTGGCGAATACCAGGATTGCGGCGGCTGAGGTTGCCAACACTGCGAGTAGTTCAAAAAAGAACTTCTGTTGCTGATGCATTGTCTCCTCCTAAACACACTTCCAGAGAGCACGTCGCAGTTGGTTTGCGGCGTGAGGGTTGAACGGTCCCGAGGTTTAGATACCGAACCTCAGCCTCTGTTCCCGATTGCCCTGGGGATAGAACGCGAAAAGAGGGAGAGCTTGCGTTGCTACCTCATTGATGCGGTCGGTTGCTTTCGCGATGGCCACAGAAATGCTCGTTGATCCGGAATCCTGGATATTTACTTCGAGGGCTACCTAGACATGAGCCATGTTGCGAACAGAGCTTCCCCTTCGAGGCAGCCGACAACTATCCCAGGCACAACTTCTGTTGCTCTAGTTCTTATTACCAGATGAAGGCGAAAAGTTACGGCGCAGCAAAAATGAAACGACTGCGTTAGTGATGCGGCTTCGAACTAGCAAGTTGAGATCGGAATCGCGAGCGGTAGGAGCTGTGTGAAAACCCAAAAGGGGCCCACGGTGATTTACAGGTTGGGAAGGGTGGCTTGCCCCCGCTTACCTTGGAAAAACATCGCCATTAAGCTAGGACCTCTCAACTCCAACAACCTCTCAGGTCGGGAAGGCGGACCCTGTCCCCGCCTCAAGCTTGAAAGCCAATCAGCGTAAGAGCGGGGACAGGGTCCGCCTTCCTAACCTGAGAATTGGCGGGGCCTGAGTCGTCCTTTTGATGATCCCATTTCTGTCGTAACCTATTGGACCATGCTGGAGGAGAGGATTTCGCCACGGGTCGCAGACGAGACCGTCGAGGTTGTCGACTCAGTCGAGACAACCTGCTGCATAGTTGGCGCGGGCCCAGGCGGGGCCATCTTGTCATTACTTCTGGCACGCCAGGGAATCCCAGCAATCCTGCTCGAGGCCCACGAAGATTTCGACCGCGACTTTCGTGGAGACACTATTCATCCATCCGTTCTTCACCTCGTGGACGAACTAGGTCTTGCCGAACGTTTGCTGCAGCTACGTCACAGCAAACTTCACACGGCCACTATTGCAAAGCCGGACGGCCCGATTACCGTTGCTGATTTTAGGCGCGTAGATGAGAAGTTCCCCTACATCATGATGGTTCCGCAAGCCCACTTTCTCGAGTTCATCACCAATGAAGCAAAGCAGTACCCCAGCTTTCGTTTGCTGATGGGCGCGAGCGTTCAGGAGTTGATCGAGGAGGACGGGACCGTACGCGGGGTCCGTTATCGCGCAGACGATGGCTGGCACGAAGTGCGAGCCACGCTTACTGTGGGCGCAGACGGTCGATCTTCGCGAATCAGGAAACTTGCAGGCTTTGTGCCCATCAAGACTTCGCCGCCGATGGATATTCTCTGGTTCCGCATACCTCGCAAGCCTGAGGACCCCGAAGGCGTACTCGGATACTTAGGACGCGGTCACGGTTTGGTTTTGCTGGATCGTGTAACCGAGTGGCAGACGGGTTTCATCATCATCAAGGGCAGCTACAGCCAGATTCGCGCCGCGGGTCTGGAGGCCCTCAGAAAAGAGATCGCGGCACTGATGACGGCGTTCCCCGACCGCATAAAGCATCTGCAGGACTGGAAACAAGTCTCGGCCCTGTCGGTCGAGTCGAGCCGTGTGCCGACCTGGTACAAGCCGGGCTTGTTGTTGATCGGGGATGCGGCCCATGTAATGTCGCCAGTGGGTGGCGTGGGAATCAACTACGCGATACAGGACGCAGTGGTGGCGGCGAATGTTCTGACTGGGCCGCTAAAGGCTGGCCGGGTGGCGACTGACGCCCTGGCCGAAGTTCAAAAGCAGCGGGAGTTTCCCACGAAGGTCATCCAGTGGATCCAGGCACAGGGGCAGAAGCGAGTCATTACTGCCGCGCTAAGATCTAGTCAGCAACTTCGGGTGCCGTGGTTCGTTCGGCTCTTGCTGCGCGCACCATTCATCGGTGATTTACCGGCGCGAGTGATCGCTCATGGCGTGAAAACGGTCCACATTACCCAGCCGTAACGAGAGTGAACTTGCCAAGTCCGCGAGCGCAGCGAGCGGGGCAGTAGCCCGACTATTAAGGAGGGCTCGGCAAGATGGGTGGATGGTGAGTGGGTTGTTCGAGCTGTCTCACACCCATCGAGTCCGCAGCGGACGAATGACAGTAGCCCAGCACTTGAGGAGCCTGTGTCAGAACTCGGGCCGTGATTCGGTTCTGGCCGCGCCGGACTCCGACGAAACTGCGATCGATGGTTTAAGTTTGTGAAACTGCGAGCCGA
>CAZVHN010000474.1:0-3708 GCA_964626895.1 uncultured Chloracidobacterium sp.
CGCGGGTGTCCGTTCACGGCTTTGGCAACGCCGGTGCCAACATCGCTCGGCTGGTGGCAGCTGACGGGGCGCGCGTTGTCGCAATCTGTGACTCAAAGATCGGCCTTCACGCAGAAAACGGAATCGATATTCAGGAGGCCTTGCGACACAAAGCAAAAACAAGTTCTTTAGCCGGTCTTGCGGGGGTGAAGGAGATTCCCTGTGACGATGTGCTCACAGTGGACTGTGACATTTTGTTGCCGTCTGCCCTCGAGAATGCAATCACAATGGCGAACGTCGGGCAGGTGAAGGCCAGGATCATTGCCGAACTAGCGAATGGCCCAACAACGCCCGGATCCGATCGGATTCTGGCCGACGATGGTGTCTTCCTAGTTCCCGATATCCTCGCGAACGCTGGGGGCGTCACTGTCAGCTACTATGAATGGGTGCAGGATCAGTACTCGTTTTTTTGGTCTGAAAACCAGATTAAGGAAACGCTGGAGCAGTCGATGCGGACCGCATTCAAAGCGGTACACGAAACAGCCCAACGTTACGACACGGACATGCGAACAGGAGCCTACATTCTTGCAGTCGACCGCGTGGCTGAAGCGACCCGAGTACGCGGGATATTTCCTTAAAAACCGTACTTTGTTCTTTGATCTTAGATCTTTGCTTCTGTTTTGCAGATCGCTCGTGATCTCAACGTCAGGTTTTGATCCGCTGTTTGTGAGTAGGGATCCTAACAAGCTGTCGATCCGCGAAATTACACGAACCAACACGAAACGCACTTAGAGCTATTTTGTGTGATTTCGTGGATGTCTTATGCGTATGAAGAAAGCCGAAACAATCTTCGCCTGTCAGAACTGCGGCCACCAGTCCGGTAAGTGGCTGGGAAAATGCCCGGAGTGTGGCGAATGGAATTCGCTTGTCGAAGAACGCACGCGTGCGACGAAGAAGGGAGGCGCGCGAAACGGATTCAAGCTAAGAGACGTTGAGGCAGTCGCCTATGGCGAGATTGAATCGCAAGACGACGTGCGCATTACTTCGGGTGTAACTGAATTCGATCGCGTGCTGGGCGGCGGCATCGTGCCGGGAACGCTGGTGTTGATTGGTGGGGATCCGGGCATCGGCAAGAGCACTCTGTTGCTGCAAGTGGCGGATAGGCTGAGCGCGGGTGGCACAGTCGTACTTTACGTTTCGGGAGAAGAGTCTGAGCGGCAAATAAAACTGCGCGGCGAGCGTCTGAAGATTGAAGCGAACAATCTGTATCTGCTGCCCGAAACCAATCTTGAGAACATCTTTCACGAAGTAGACCGCCTGAATCCCGGCGCTATCATCGTCGATTCCATCCAGACAGTTTTCTCGGCGCTGATTGAATCGGCGCCCGGATCGGTCTCGCAGGTGCGGGAAGTGGCCCACCAATTCCTGTTGTTGGCAAAGAACCGCACGATCCCGGTTTTCCTTATCGGCCATATCACCAAAGACGGTTCGATCGCCGGACCAAAGACGCTGGAGCATATCGTCGATACGGTCCTCTATTTCGAAGGTGAACGACATCACAACCATCGCATTGTGCGCGCCACCAAGAATCGCTTTGGCGCCGCGAATGAGGTTGGCATCTTTGAAATGACGGGCGCTGGACTGATGCCCGTGGCAAATCCTTCGCAGATGTTTCTGCAGGAGCGTCCGCAGAATGTTGCAGGCTCGGTCGTCACCGCCTGCATGGAAGGCACGCGTCCGCTGCTGGTTGAAATTCAGGCCCTGGTTTCCGGAACGAAGTATGGCAGCGGTCGGAGGATGACGCAGGGTGTCGATCAAAACCGCGTCGCGCTCCTGATAGCGATGCTCGAGAAGCGTGTCGGATTGCAGATGCTTGGCGACGATGTTTTCGTAAACATCGCCGGTGGGTTGGAAGTTGACGAGCCGGCGGCCGATCTGGGAGTGGTTGCTGCGATCACCTCCAGTTTCAAGAACGTTCCCATCGACCCTCATACAGCAGTGTTTGGTGAAATTGGTTTAACGGGCGAAGTGCGCGGCACTATGCAGGCGGGCGTGCGAGCACGCGAAGCGCAGGCCCTGGGCTTCGAGAAGATCGTCATTCCCGCGTCAAACACTTCCGGGCTGGAGCGAATGTTGGGAGTCAGAGTTGTGGGTGTGCGATCAGTTGAGGAAGCCCTGCAGGAGTTGTTTTAGAGTATCCCGCCCGCAAACCCACCCGCTACCGCGAGGTGGTACTGACCTCATCTATCGTCAGTACCATCTTTGGTAACGACCACACATGCGTCGGTGGGTCGCGACAGTCACTCTATGCTCAGACCAAGAGGTTAGTATCCTCGCGGTAGCGGGTGGTCCTAGCACGGACACTCTCCGCTCGGATCAATGAGGTCAGTACCACCTCGCGGTAGCGGGTGGGTCTCGCTGGCAGTTCGGTAACGATGCTCCTCGTAGGCAGTCTTGTAACGGTCCGATGACGTCAGTGCCACCACGCAGTAGCGAGTGGGTCGCTCTCACTGCCACCGATCAAAGCAGCTCGACTGGATCGCCAATAGACACTCCACCGCTCTGCACTACGCTCGCGTAAATTCCAAGGTTCTGGTTCGCATCCTTCACGATTGATCTCAGCACACTTGGATCCTTGGGAAGTCCGGAATGCCCGTGGCTCGTCATGCCGCAACGGGCGCACGGAATCTCACACTTCAATTCAACCGAGCCGACGCGCAAAATCCGTCCATTCCAGCCGGCCTCGATTAGTCCCTCAAACTCTTTGTCCGGTTCGATCAAGAAGTTCGGCCGAAAGCGGCGCACATCCCAAACCGCGGTTGGATTGAAACGTGCCATCGCTTCCAGAGAAGCGGTAGTGAGCACGTTAATCGGAAAAGCGTCGAAGTAAGTGCCGGGTGGAGAAGTGAATTCGAGCACCTCAGGCGGCAAGACGGACATATCAGGAATTGGCTCATTGGCTTCGCGACTCACGCACGCCGGCTTCCTGGTTTGTGAGACTGATAATTCCGGGTAGCGCTTCCCGAAAGGTTTTGAAGCGACTCAGCCGCCCGAGCGTGCGAGCCGCGGCGGTCTTGCGCCGGTAATGCGCCTTATTGCTGGCGGGTTGAAGTGGCCACAGCGTAACGTCTTTTCCCAGAGCCTGAGAAAGCCGGGAGTTCACGTCTGCATCACCGCTGCCGACCTGCGTACCGTCCGGGAAAGTTATCCTAACGCTGGGGGTCATGCCCTGAGTGGACTGCTCTTGATAGTGTGCGGCGCATTCCATCAGCAGCGGGATTCGCTTGCCATTGGTTATCTCGCCACTCTTTTCATCGCGCAATGCCCAACCGCGATCGCCGGGAATTCCCAGGGGACCAACGGTGCAGTCGCTGAGTGTTTCACCGGCCATCGACTTCACCGGATGACGCCAAATCTGTTGAACTGCGCCGACAAACATCTCCGCTCCCATCCTTATCAGTACCGTATATGTGTGCCGGTGCCTGAAAGGCACGAAGTTAGTAGCCGGGGGCAACGCCCCCGGAAAACTGTAAAGCTTTCCGACCCTGAAAGGGTCGCACCGTGTCCAAACAAAGATTCAACCTGTGGAATGTAGTCCGTCGAGACTGCGAACCTTTCAGGGTCGGGACTGATACCTTCATTTACCGGGGGCGTTGCCCCCGGCTACTAACTTCGTGCCTTTCAGGCACCGGCACACATATACGGTACTGATAAGGATGGGAGCGGAGA
>CAZVHN010000475.1:0-2162 GCA_964626895.1 uncultured Chloracidobacterium sp.
TTGGCTACAGTCTGTCGAATTACCGGGGAGGCAACGACGGCACCAACGAGACCTTTTCTGGGGGCGACATATTTTACTCGCTCGACATCGCCGACGGGTCTGGCATCGCGATCTTTAACACTTCAGACCCAGCGAACTTTAACGAGGCGCACCGGCTCGATGCTGTTGGCTATAGCGACAATCCCCAACTGTACCGCGAGGGTAGCGGCTTTAACAGCGCAACCCAGGAAGATGAATTCGACAGCTCCATCCAGTACAGCTTTCTGCGAGACCTGCGCAACGGAACGCCAAAAGACACGCAGGACAATGTGGCGGATTTCATGGGTATTGACACATCAGCCGCAATTACTACTATCGGGTCAAACCTCGGCGCGCCTGGACCCGAGAACCTGACGAGCCCGATCATGCGGCTGGGAGTCCACGTCAACCGGCTCGACCCTCAAGCCAGCGTCAACGCGCCACCCAACAGGGTGCGCGACTTAACGCCGGTCACCAATGGACTGCTCGGCACGCTCTCGTCGCGCCGCAACGTTGTTAACAACACGGGCGCGCCAGTCACACGGCTCCGCTTCCGTATCAAGGAGATAACGACGCTTACGTCACCGCCGGTCGCAGGACAGGCCGACATTCGCGCTCTATCGTCCGGCGACATCATGGTGACACTGACCAATGGCATGACCGTACCGGTGCAGGGGACTGTCATAGAGGAGCCGCCGTTTCAGCCGTTGGCAGCAGGCTGGAATACAAGCCTCTCCACCACAGGAGTCGTCAGTCTGGCATCGCCACTTGCAGCAGGTGCGTCGATCAATGTGCAGTTCTTGTTCGGCATCCAGAAGGGCGGTAGCTTCCGCGTATTCATTTTTTGTGAGGCGCTTCCCTAGCAGGTGCTGAAAAACCCCTTCAGGATATGAAGACAGCGAAATTTGGAGTGCGGCGACAACGGCACCGCTTTGGATTCTTAGGTTTTTAAGGCTCGCCAATCCAAAGCGGGCGCCCGAGTTGAACTGAAATGCGGCCGACATTCGCCGAGCCAAGGGCTGAGTGAAACAGGGTGTTTTTGCTCAGCCTTTAAGTTTACTGGGTAGCAGAGGATACATTTGAACAACATACCCGTGATTCTAAGTGTCGACACAGCAAGCATGGGCGGAAGCGTTTGCCTTACGCGTGGAACTACGTTGCTCGCTACGCGCGTTGGAGATCCCGCAGTTTCACACTCTAATAGCCTTCTGAAGGATATCAAATCGAGTTTGGGTGAAGCCGAAGTTTCGTTAAGTGACCTAGATTTATTAGCCGCCGCCTCGGGGCCGGGGAGTTTTACCGGATTGAGAATAGGTCTAGCGACGGTGAAAGCGCTGGCTGCAACTCTGCGAATCTCTTGTGTTGGAATACCGACGCTCCAAACCGTGGCACACGCGGCGGGACCGGCAACCGCCACGGTTGCTCTTCTGCCCGCTGGTCGAGGAGAGCTGTTTTTGCAGTTGCTTTCCGTCTCACCCGATGGAAGCGTTATTCCACTCGACGAGCCAGCCCATCTGTCGCCTCTTAACGTGCTCGAGAAATATGGTCCGCTTAGAACTCTTAGATGGTCCGGGCCAGGCGCACATATGTATCGAGATCTTTTAGAGTCATATGCTCGAGAGAAGGGAATTGACTTCGATGACGAGAGCCCGCCGGAAACAGAGTTGTCCCAAGGTTGGAGATTGGCGCCCGCGCAGGAGAACCTCGGTCAACATGTCGCTGCCCTGGCGCTGCAGAAATATGAAAGCAACGAGGTGGGTGATCCCCTTTCGCTGAGTGCGATATATGTTCGTCCTTCGGATGCAGAGTTGAAATGCCCTTAGCCGGTTCCGCATACTCCGACCCTTCGGAGGCTGTTAACATCTCCATCATGACCGAGCACGACCTGCTCGAAGTCGTGGAAATTGAGGAGCACTCGGGCCTGAGTCGTTGGGGATGGACGGCTTACTATGCCGAGCTACAAGGCGGTAATCGAGGGTTAATGCTGGTCGCGCGAGTCGCACGGCCACTGGAACAGGTCAAGACCGATCAGATCGCCGGGTATGTCGTCGCCCGTCTGGCAGCCAATGAACTTCACATCAATAATCTTGCCGTGCGAGTCGAATATCGGCGGCGTGGCATTGGAAGTGCACTGTTGACGCGTA